>JABSRK010000012.1 GCA_013213915.1 Planctomycetota bacterium | reverse complement strand
CGGCGGCGCCGAGGGCCGCTGCGTCAGCGGTATCCGGAGGCGGGGCGGGGGCCCGTTCGTCCAACTTCTTCAGGAGCGCCAATCGAGCGCGGAGCGCGGGGTGGGTCGCCTCGTTGGACGCCAGCGCGACGAGGCCACGGACGAGCCACGGGCAGACAACCTTTGCATCCGTCGCCGTGAGCACCTTCGCGGACGCCTCGGCTTCTGGTCCCCCGGCGTCGAGCTTCGCCACCAACCCGCGCACGGTCACATGCGCGTCGGCAACCTTCTTGAGCGTGGCGGTGAGGTCTACGCCTCCGGCCTTCACCAGCTTGGCGTAGGCATCGACAGCGCCTCCGAGCACCTCGGGATCGATCAACCGCAGTCCGGTCTCGATGCGGACGCGGGTCGTGTCCCCCGGTCCCTCCAGGCCCTCCGCAAGGGTCGCGTGATCGTACGCCGCGCGGTTGTTACCCAGGTCTCGCTCGAGGCGCGCGGCCTCGATGAGCAGCCCCTTCCTGATGGATGGAGCGATCGTCTCGCCCGCGCGCTTGAGCGCTTCCGCCAGGTCCTTGAGGGCCGCCTTCTTCTTCTCGACGGTGCCTTGCGCAAGAAGGTAATCCGCACGCGCGCGGAACAGGGTGTACGACGCCCCCGCTCCCTGCCCCTCGATCGCAAGGGTGAGGAGATTCTCGGCGTCCACGTGCTTGCCCTGCTGCGAGAGTGCGTTGGCGTGACGGAGCTTGAACCCGGCGTTCTTCCGTGATTCCCCCTCGGGCGCCTGATCGTGGCCCGTCCGCGTTACGAGCCCCGCGAGAAGGACCTCGGCGTCAGGCCACGCCTTCTTGTCCTCCAGGTGCTTCGCCAGCAACTCGAGCCGGGCGAAGGGCAGAGTGGGAGCCGCGCCCGCAATCACGGTCACGAGCTGCGTGCGCACCTTCCCATCCGCCTCTGCGAGCGCCCACGCGAGGGCAACCTCACCGATCGCACCACTGAGATCGACCATCTCGTCCTTGATCAGCGCCCCACGCTTCACCACATCCAGCTTGGTCGGAATCCAGCTGACGAGAAACCCGCGGATCTTCACGACCTGCTCAGCTCCGGGGCCGCGGTCACCCTTCGATCGCAGCGCCTTGACCAGGGTTCGCAGCGCCGGTGTCGTCTCCGGTTCGCCCTTCGCGATGGCCTGTATCAAGCAGGACGTGACGACCTCGGGGTTGTAGTTCTGGAGCGACTCGATCGCGAGGATGAAATCACGACGGTAGTTCGGGTCGTCCGTTTCGGCCCACGCCGCGGCGAGCTTGACCGCGTGTTGCGGATCTCCGAGCGCGCGGACTGCACCGGCCGCCCGGCGCCGCACGTTGAGATCATCATCCGCCAGGGCCGCGAGCACGGTGGGCGTCCCTTCTTGGAGCGCCGACAACGCCTCGATGACGTCCGTCCGCACCGCAACGGCGGCCGCGTCATCCGAACCTCCGATACCCATGCGTACGTACACGGCAGACAGCTTGGCGCCAAAACCCTTGCCCTTGGTTCCGGCTTTGCCGATACCGCGGACGGCCAACCGCAGCGTCGTCCGATCCGGCTCCTCCAGCCGGGCCGCCATGGCGGTCGCGATCTGGTCACGCAGGGCGGTCGCGTCCGGAGCGAGCTTCTCGACCACGGCCACCAGGTCGCGCACGGCCAGCTGGCGCACCTCGCTGTCTGGGTCGCTCCCCACGATGGACAACAGGATCTTCGCCGCATCGATCCGCAGCGCCGTCGCCTGCCCGGCAGCCTTGAGCAACCCACCGACCGCCGCGCGGCGCACCCGTGGCTCGGGGTATTTCGCCGCATCGACATACGCGCTCGGAAGCGCGCCCGCCGCGATGAAGAGCTTGATCGCGTTCAGGTGGGCGCGGGTGCTGCTGTCCTCCACGCCCCGCATGGCCTCGGCGAAAAGGCCTTCGTAGGCGAACCCGGCCTTGCCATGGGTCGCGACGTACGCCCCGTACCAGGACCGCCACGCAGCGGCCCCGTTGAACTTCTGCAGCGTCACGCGGTGAAGCGTTTTTTTGATGGCCTCGTCGAGGCCGTTGTCCGAACCGGCCTCGAGGGCCGCGATCAGGGCGTCGGCCAGATAGGCGCGTTCGTCGGCGCGATCACGGGCAAGAAGCCACGCAGCTTCCACCCACGTCTTGCGGTCCCCGTTTTTCGGGTCCCGCACGCGCGCGAGCAAATCAGACAGGAGCGACGGCTGACGGCGGTCCAGCGCCTCCAATTGACGCAGGGCAATCGCAGCTCGCTGGGCGGCGGGCGACGCGATCACACCCATGACCGCCAGCAGCGCCGGGGGCGACCGATCATTCTCGTTGACGATCCAGCTGAGCAGGGCCTTGAAGAGCCCTGGGCGAATATCCGCATCGGCGAGCAGGCCATAGAGCGCGGCACGCACCGTCGCATGGGTCGCGCCGAGTTCGCTGACGCGATTGTGAATCGCGTTCTCGTTCTCCTCACCACGCAGCGCCGTGATCCAGGTGTCGATCTGCTGCTGTGTGGGCGGCTGCTTGTCGTGCCCGTTTCCGTTTCCGTCCTGCGCCCGCAACCCGAGCGCAAAGCAAAGGACGACGCAAATGACATACGGAACGGTTCTGCTCATCTCGGAGCACGTCGTGCTGCTCAACAACCCCTTCCAAACCCGACGACCATCCATGATATCACGCCGCCAAGTGCCGCTCAAACCTGACGTAACGCAACCTCGCATCTTGAAGCCACTGCATGAACCGACCCCTCTCCATCAACGACGGCGTCGGCCAATTGCACGAAGGTCGGATCCCGCGAAGTCCACATCTCTCGAACCTCCTCGTCCGGATCGCAATCGAGCAGGGGCGGTCGCCGGGACACGTCATCGTCGTCGTGCAATCGCCTCAACAACAACGCGACACCGACACGGAGATACAGCACCTGTCCGAAGCCGGTGAGCAAGGCGCGGTTCTCTTCACCCATGGGGGTGCCGCCACCGCAGGCCAGAACGGCAGGGCCACGGCCGACGAGAAGTGCGAGCGTCTCGCTCTCTGATTTTCGGAACGCGGGCTCGCCTTCCTCAAGGATGATGTCGGCGACGGGGCGTCCGGCGCGTTCGGCGATCACGTCGTCGAGATCCACGAACGGCAGCCCCAGACCCTCGGCCAACTGACGACCCACGGTCGTCTTGCCGGCGCGACGTAGCCCGATCAGGACGACGCCCGTTGTTCGATCGCCCATCGAACGGTCTCCTCGAGTTCGTCCTTCAGATCAGGAAGACCGGCCCAGAAGTGGTGAAGCTGGTACCGGGCCTGTACGGAGAACATGGCCGCGCCGTTGATCACGGTGGCGCCCGCCTCCCGCGCCGCGCGCAGGAGCGGGGTCTCGGCCGGCAGGTAGTTCATCTCCAGGACGACCTGCCCCGGACCGAGCGCGGACGGCGGGACCGGGATCGCATCAGGATCCCGTGGCCCACCAGCGGGGGTCGCGTTGACGAGGACGGCGGGGGGCTTGGCCGGAACGGGGCAGACATCGACGCCGAGGGTCGCGGCTGCGGCCCGCGCCCGTTCAGCGGTTCGCGAGCAGATCCGCGTCTGGAGGCCCAGGTCGGTCAACGCCGCGACAGCGGCACGGGCCGCCCCCCCGGCCCCCAGGACGACCGCCTCCCGCTCACGCATGTCAGTCGCCATCCGCGCGTCCCGAACTGGCTCGAGGACGCCGTGATAGTCGGTGTTGAAGGCGCGCAAGCGCCCCTCCTCGAGCACCAGGGTATTGGCGGAGCCGATGCGGCGCGCCAGGTCGTGGACGTCGTCGGCCAGGGCCAGGGCCGCTTCCTTGTGCGGGATGGTGACCGAGAGGCCACGAATTCCCAGCAAGCGCATGACCTCGCGCAGACCGGTCGTAGCCGGCGCCGAGACAGGGACGTACATCGCCGGAACACCATGGGTGCGGAATATCCGGTTGAACACCGTCGGGCCGATGCTGTCCGTCGCGCGATCGCCGAGGACGCCGAACGCGGCGACGGGCGACGGCAGGGTCGGGCCCGCGTAGTAGAGGTTGGCGAGGTCGTCGAGGGTCGGAAGACCGGGCGCCAGCCCCCCCCCTCCGACGTCGGTGGCGTGGCCGTAGACCCGGTCGGCGCCCATGCGACGAAACAACAACCGCGAAGGGATGCCAACCGGGCCGAGGGCGAACGCGGTCACGCGGTCAGGGTACGTTGCGGAATCGACAGCACGCCCCAGCCGCAGCAGGTCGGTGAGATCGTTTGCCCGCGTGGCGAGCTTTACACGACCGGCGCCCGATTCGAAGGCCTGCGCGATGGTCGTATCCAGATCATCGGGTGTGGCGTTGAAATCGTGGAACGACGCGACGACCCGGTCGCCCCGCGCAAACGCGAGCTCGGGCAAGACATCCGTCTCGACGTCGATGGCCTGGACGCCGGCCTCAAAGGCGAGCTGGAGCAAGCTCCGGCGCGCGTCCTCGGTGCCGCGCCACAACCCGCCGTCTTGCAAGCGCCGGCAAGTCGCGAGGACGGGTATGGCGGTGTCTCGGATGACGTTGATGGCCGCGTCCGGGTCCGTGAGCGTGTCGAGACGGACTTCCGCGATGACGTGGCCCGCCCACGGAGGCTCTCCCAGGGACGCAATGCGGACCTTGACGGCGGCGGCGTCCTTTTCGGCGACCACGGCAATGATCATGCCTCGACCTCCTCGATCCAGGCGCGGACGACGGCGGCGCGGTCCGCGTCGGAACGGCGCTCGCACACGGCGAGCAGGCCGCGCACGAGTGCCATGTACAGGGTGCGATGCTCGGGGAGCTGCGTGTCCAACGCGTCGAGGTGACGACGCAAGGTGGCCACATCACCACGCGCGACGGGTCCAGTCACCGCATCGGCGACGCCCCGTGACGCCGCGTTGTCGAGGGTACCCGACATCAGGCTCACGAGCCCCGGCGTCGCGAGATCGGCGGGAACGCCAGCCGCCTCGAACGCAGCGCGGGCCAGGTCGAGGACCGCGAGCAGGGTGTTGCTCGCGACTGACGCGCCCAAGTGGTACGCGGCGCGGGCGCTGGGATCGATCGCGAAAGGTCGGCCGCCGAGGAGTTGGGCAAGCTCTCCGAGGGAAGAGGCGAGGGAGGCCTCGGCCTCGATCGCCACGAGCGCGCCATCGAGATCACCCTCGCCCGGATCGCGCGTTGGGAACGACCGCAGCGGGTGGAACGCGCCGGTCGCAACGGCGACATCCGCGAGGGGCGCGAGCGCGTCGCGACCACGGATGCCTGACAAGTGGACGGCGGCGCAATGAGCGTCGTAGTCGGAACGGGCGAGCTCGCTCGCGGCCTCGTCGAGCGCGTCGTCGGGGACGCCGATCACGATGAGCGTCGCCGCGGCGAACGTGGACGGCGCGGTCGGAGTCCAGGGGACATCACCGAGCACCGCCTGTGAGGCGACGGCGCTGGCGTCCGATCCACCGGAGAGGCCAACGATGCGGACCCCGGCATGAGTCGCCATCGCCGCGCAACTCGTCGCAGCCCGTCCGGGTCCGTGCAGGTGGAGGTTGAACATGCCGTGCCGGTGGAGATTGTCTCACCGCCACGACCGGGATTCACCCCGGGATCACAATCATCAGTTCGACCCCTGGAGCCACGTGATGAGAGCGGGCCGATAATCCGGGGCGATACCGGCCCGCGGACCGTAGCGGTTGACCTTGCTCACCCATTCCTTGTCCGTGTAGTCGGACGGGTCGTAGAGGGCGTGGCACTGGCTGCAGCGGCGGGCGTACAACGCCGCGCAATCCAGGGTTCCGTCCTCTCGCACGAACGAGCTCATGGTCTCGCAGCCCGGGAGGAGGGCCAGGCTTGCGAGAGCGGCAACCGCGAAGAACGCGCGAATGGACATTGGTCGTGTCCTCCTAGAAATACGTCGCGAAGGAGACAACGAACCGGTTGTTGTCGACGTCCTCGATGCCTGACGGCTCGAGGAAGATCTGATACTCGATCTTGAAGACGGTGCTCTCCACCGGACGAAAATTGAATCCCAAGGTCAACCGCCTGCGATCGTCCCGATATCCGTCACCTCGAGCCGCGAAGTCCACCGCGGTGCCGGAGTCATCCGTGTCCGCTTCCCCATAGCGAACGACCAGCGTGAACGTGGACTGATCGGTGAAGAACGCGTTCGTCCCGCGCCACGAATCAGGGAAGAAGTGGAAGCGGCCCTCGACATACCAGCCGCCCATCCCCCCGGGAATGCCGGCCATGACCTCATCCGCGCCCCGGTTGATGTCGAGATTCGCGTACTCGCCGACCAGCTCGAAGGGGCCTTGCTTCAACGTCCAGTCGAAACCCACCATGGTCAGGCTGTGATCGCCATCGCCGTCGTACTTGCCGTGGGCGATGCTGCCGCCCAGGTTCAGGACGTCGAGGAATGGCACGTCCAGCGTCAGCCCAAGACGGCCGATGACCATCTTGTTGTCGTTGTTGTCCTGCCTGTAACTGCCGCGGGCGCTCCGTGTCCCACCCGAGGTGGACATGGCATCTGTCAATCCGTTGGCGACGATGACGTCATAGTCCAGGCTCCCCCAGTTCCAGTACGTGGCGCCGAAAGCGCCGACACCGGATTCTGCCCATGTGGTGGGGATGATCCGCCGGTTGACGAGGGGCCGATCGGTCAGATCCTGCAACGGGGAGTCGTGCAGCAAGTTGAATCGGTTGAACGGCGCGAGCAACACCCCCGCCTTGAGGTTGAAAAGCTCGCTCATCCGGAAGGAGAGTTCGGCGAACTCGACGATGATCTCACTGCTGGTCAGATGCCCGGCACCGACGCCTCCACCCTCGATCTCGAGCTCCATGTCGAAAGCAATGACCTGGGTAATGTCTGAGTGGGCCTTGAGGATCAGCCGGTGGTGATCGAACTCCGTGGCCTTGTCGCCCGCGTTGTCATCGCGGAACTCCAGGTCGAAATAGCCGGACAGGTCGATCGCGGACCGGCGAGGCGCCTTGGAGTTGAGCACCAGGTCCTCGGTCTTCTCCTCGATCAGGCGCCCTAACTCGTCGCCGTCCTTCTTCGATTCCGCCGCTTCCAAGCGCCCCTTTGCGGAAACCAGTTCGGACTTCAGGGACGACATCTCGTCGGCCATCCGCGCGACCTTCGCCTCCAACTCGCGAACCCGCTCCTCCTGCGTCTGTCCATTCACCGGCTGGCCGAAGACCAAGCCGACCAGGATCAGCGTCCAAACGCGTATCTCACTGCAATTCATTGTGTTACGCACTCCTGTGCTCGGGATGAGGATCGCCCATACTATTGATACTGCGAATGACTCTCAGTATCAATATCGGTTGGCCGCGAGGCGGTCAACGCGGAACGGGGGGGGGATCAACTCTCCGTGAAGTGGCGATTGTCGATCAGTCGAGCCTGACCAACGAACGCGGCGACGGCGACCAGGTCACCAACGCGGGCCTCGCCCTCCCTCAGTGTGAGGGTCTCTGCGTCCCGGATCTCCAGATAGTCGATCCTGACGAGAGGACTCTCTGCGGCGACGAGGTGCCCGAGGGCCATCAGACGCGCCGCGTCCCTCTCCCCCCCTCGCCACGCGTCCTCTACCACCCCGAGCGCGCGATTGAGCACCGACGCCTGATCCCGTTCTTCCGGTGAGAGATACCGATTGCGGCTCGACATGGCGAGACCGTCAGGCTCGCGCACGATCGGACACACCTCGATGCACACCGGGACCTCCAGGTCTTGCACCATGCGGCGGATCAGCAGCGACTGCTGGTAGTCCTTCTGACCGAAGAACGCCACATCCGGCTTCACCTGATGGAACAACTTCAGCACCACGGTGAGCACGCCGCCAAAATGCGCCGGTCGCGAGACGCCGCACAGGACGTCCGTCAGGCCATCCATCTCGACTCGCGTGCAGTACCCGTCGGGGTACATCTCCCCCGGGCTTGGAATCCAGGCGTGGCGGCAACCGAGACTGGCGAGGAGTTCGAGATCGTCGTCCAACATCTTCGGGTACGAACCGAGATCCTCCCCCGCACCAAACTGACGAGGATTGATGAAAATCGAGGTGACGACGACATCGCAGCGTGCAACTGCCCGCGCAACCAGCGACGCATGACCACCGTGCAACGCTCCCATTGTCGGGACGAGGCCGACGGTCCGACCCGCGTCGCACTCGAGGTCGAGATGCCCCCGCAGTTCAGCGACGGTTCGCGAGACGACGATGTTCATCCCGCGGACTCCGTCGCGCCGCGCCACCATCCAACCACCGTGTGAAGTACGATCCCGTCCGCATCGTCGTGGACGCCGGCGAGGTCCTCCAACGTGCGCCCCACCACCGGATGTCGCCACTCCCCGGAGACGGCGGCGGCGGGGACCATCACAAACGGGCGCTCCCTCATGGCCGGATGCGGCACGCTCAGACCCGGCTCGTCGATGACGCAATCACCGTAAAGCAGCAGGTCGAGGTCGAGTGTTCTGGGCGCGTCTTTGACGGTGCGGATGCGTCCTGAGTCGCGCTCGATGTCCAGCATGAGGCGCAGCAAGACACCCGGGTCCAGAGTTGTTTCGAGCACAGCACACGCGTTGAGGAACATCCCTTGCCCCGAAGGGCCGCCAACGGGGGCCGTCTCGTAAAGGGGGCTCACCGCGCGCACGTCGATCCGTGGATGGCCATCGAGGCGATCGAGCGCGGACCGGAACCACGCTTCGCGATCGCCGAGGTTGCTCCCTAGTCCGATCAGCGCGGCTGACATCACGCGCCCCTCAGACAATGGGATCGTCGCGTCCCTGGAAGCACCGCAAGACCCAGAGCAAGGGTCCCCAGGCCATGAACCCGAGGCATAAGACCGGCACCATGACCTCGGGTTGAAGCACCACGATACCAACCAGGAAAAGCAGCAGGACAAGGGAAGGGAACGTCTTCCGCTTCAGCACCCAGCTCGCTGCGTGGACGTAAGGGAGACGGCTCACCATCAAGAACGCGAGCACCGGCATGAGATACGGCAGCACCGTGTGGATCCATGCGCGCCCCCCGGCTGGATCGAGCGAGATGTTCGCATACGCCAGCGACGCAACGACCGCCGCCGCGGCCGGCGTCGGAAGGCCCTCGAACGCCTGATGGGAGTCTCCCTCTACATCGGTCTCCAGATTAAAACGCGCGAGCCTCAGGACCGCGCACGCAAGGAAGCCCACCGCGAGAACGAGCGCGAATTTCTGCCCGATGCCATCACCCGCCCCCGTCTCGCTCTCCTGGCACATGACCTTGAAAAGCAGCGCGGGCGCGGCGCCGAAGCTGATGGCGTCGCAGATCGAGTCGACCTGCGCACCGAAGTCTGAACTCGAGCCCATCCGGCGCGCCACCCATCCGTCCACAGCGTCGAAGAACATCGCCAGGAAGATGAGCCACACCGCCTTCTCGTACAACTGGATACGCGACGCGGCGTCGGGTGAGTGCATGGCGTCGGTGAGGTAGGCGATCGCCAGGAAACCACTGAACAGGTTTCCTAGAGTGACGATCGTCGGCACCATCTCGACGGCGCGGGCGCCGCGACGGCGCGGCGGCTGGGCCGAACCGACCTCTTCGGTCTGGCTCTCGTCGTCGAAGGACCCGACCTCGAAGCGCTTCACCGTGCGGCTCCTTGGGGCTCTCGAGAATGCACACGCATGCGGGCGATAAGGTCGCGGCCACCCGTCACGTGCTGGCCCACCTCCACATCGATCGACGCGACGCGACCATGGGGGATGTAGACCTCGGTCCGCGATCCGACCTTGATCATGCCGTACCGCTCACCAGCATCCAAGGTCCGGCCCTTCTTTGCGGCGCACACGATGCGCCGTGCGACCAGGCCCGCGATTTGCCGAACCAGCACCGGGAAGGTGCCGCCTTCGCCGTCGTTGACCATCAAACCGAGGTCCTGCGCCTCGTTGAGATCGGCGCACGCGGGATCACGGGCGTCAAGGAACGAGCCCGGACGGTGCGCGGTGTGGGCGACCGTCCCTGCGACGGGAGACCGGTTCACGTGGACGTCGAACACCGAGAGGAAGATGCCGATGCGCTTCGCCCGCCCGTCGATGAACGGGACCCCGTCGACGTCCAGGATATCGGTGACCCTCCCATCGGCCGGCGCGAGCACGACCCCGGGGCCCGCGACCTCGGGCTGGCGGTCCGGATCACGAAAGAAGTTCATGACGAACAGCCAGGTGGCGCCGGCGAGGAACGCGGCGACGGGGCCGACCGGCGACGGCACCCACAACACGCCGGCGGCGCCCGCACCGCCGAGCAGGGCGGTGAACAGGAGCATCTCCGGAAGGCCGTGCGGGGTGAGCGGAATGCGCATGGGAAACTCCATGCTACGCGGGGTCGGAAGGCGACGAAAGGCCGCGAGGACGGTTGGTACATCCGAACCCGGAACGGCCTATCGCAGGCTGCGCTGCTGCTCCAAAACGTAGTCGGGCAGGCGATCCAGCACACCGTGGACCACGCCGGCGGCCGCCGCGAACTGCCCGGAGCTCCATCGCCCCTTGTCCCACACGATGATGCTCCGGTCATCGAACTCGAGGGAGTGCCGCGGCGCCGAAAGGAGGTACTCCATCGTGCGGGCGTGGATGACGTCGTAGGCCCACTTGCGGTCGGGAGACTTGACGAAGAACCGCTTGCTGAACTCCGCGGACTCGAAGTCGATGTCGTCATACCCGAACGCCGCCTTCACCTTGTCGAAGAAACCCTCCGGGCGGATGAACAGGGGCTTCAGGACAAAGTCCGGGTCGATGATCGCCGCAGAGAAGTAGTGGTCATCTGTCTGCTGTTCTCCCTTCGAATTCGTCGAGTGGGTCTCGTAGTGGTAATCGAATGCGATGAGGCCGCGGTCCCTCCAGCGACCGCGCATGATGTTGAACGCGTAACGGTTCGATCCTTGGTCGAGGCAGTCAAACTGCGGATATCGATTGTCCATGCCCGAATCGCGGCCCTCGCTGAACACCAGGCCGTGACGCGCAGCCCACGCGGCAAGCTCCGCCCTGCGCTTCTTTGCCGCGAGGTGGGCGAAGACCGCCACGACAATCACCAGCGTCACGCCGACGATGATCAGGACCACGACGCCGCCTCCCATGTCCAGCAGCATCACGATCCGGTTCCCCCCGATCCGAGGTCGATCTTCGGCACCTCACGCACCCCCGCGTCCTCGACCTCGAAGAACTCGCGGCGGCTGAACCCGCCCATGTTCGCAATGATGTTGGAAGGGAACGCCTCGACGCGGTTGTTCATGTCGCGCACGTTGGCGTTGTAGAAGCGCCGCGAGGACTGGATGCGGTCCTCCGTGTTCGAGAGCTGGCGCTGCAAGGCCAGGAAGTTGGTGCTCGCCTTCAGATCGGGGTACGACTCGGAGACGATGAACAGACCGCGCAGCGCGCGGACCAGGCCGTTCTCGGCGTCGGCCTGCTGGGACGGAGTACCGGTCGCAGCCTTGGCCCTCGTCCGAGCCTCCACGACCGCCTCGAACGTCTCGCGCTCGTGCTTGGCGTACCCCTTCACCGCCGCCACCAAGTTGGGGATGAGGTCGTAGCGGCGCTTGAGTTCGGTGTCGATGCCCGACCACGACTCGTTGCAGTGATTGCGTAACCGCACCAGCCCGTTCCATGTCCCGATCAGCCAGATCAGCAGGAGGAGAAGGGGGATTCCGATGAAGAGGAGAGGTTCCATTACTTACTCGCCAGCGTGTCTTCTATCAGAGACTCGATCCGGCTGCCCTCTTCGCCGCGAGCGGTCCTACGCGCGGTCATCGTCGAGCCCCAGCATGTATCCCCCCGCGACCTCGATGTTCTGCCCGGTGACATACGATGCGCGATCGCTGACGAGCCACGACACCGCGTCGCACACGTCGTCGAGTCGGCCGGCGCGGCCGAGGGGAACGCGGGCAGCAAAGTCAGCGGGCAGGTCGACGCTGTTCTCGAGTTGACCGGGGGACACCATGTTCACGCGAATACCGCGCGGTCCGAGGACGTCGGCGAAGGTGCGCGTCACCACCAGCAATCCCGTCTTGGACACGACGTACGCCAGGTTGTCGGCGGAGGCCGCCAGGGCGTTGAGGCCGCTGTACCCGATGTTGACGACGCTGGCCCCTTCGTCCGTGAAGATCGGAGCGGCGGCACGGATCAGCTCGAACGGTCCCAGAAGATTGGTCGCGAGCGTGTCCTCAAAAGCGGCGCGTTCATAGGTCATCGGGTCGGCCACGTCGTAGCGACCTACGTTATTGACCAGGACATCGAGGCGGCCCGAGACGTCCTGAACCGCCGCAACGACGTTCTTCACGCCAGTCTCCGTCGCCAGGTCGCCCTGGACACGCCACGCGGTTCCCCCGGCGGCGCGGATCGCCTCCTGCACCTCGATAGCCTCCTGCTCGGACGTACGGAAGTGCACCCAGACCGCGCACCCATCCTGCGCGAGGCGTTCGACCAGGGCGCGGCCGAGCCGCCTGGACGATCCGGTGACGAGGGCGACCTTCATCACTCACGCTCCTTCTCGAAGGACACCGCCGTGTGGCGCGCGGCCTCGACGGCGTCTGGCTTCTTGATCGTCAGCTTGACGCAAGTCACGCCGGGCCAGCGCTCGAGGATCAGGTCGCAGCCCTCCACCGCCATGGTCTCGATGAGCTGGAACTGCTTTTCCCGCATCCACTCGGTGAGTACCTGGGACACCTCGGCGTAATCGACGGTCGTCGTCACGTCCTCGGTGGCAGCGGCTGCGGCGAAGTCATGGTTCAACTCCACATCGACGAGGAGATCCTGCTCGTTCTCCCGCTCGTGCGGGAGGATGCCCACGATGCATGTCACCCGCAGGTCGGCGACCTTGATAGTCCCCTCCTGCGGCAGCTCGAGCAGTTCTTCGACCAGCTGCCGGGTCGGCTCGTTGAGATCCAACTCCGTCGCCTCTTCGAGCGTGGCCCACTTCGATGCGCTCGCCTCGTAGTTGAGGCGCACCTCGCCCCCAGGGGTCGTGCCGACGAAGTTGAGCAGCAGGAAGTGGCGGGGCTTGTAGAACTCGGGGTGACGGATGGCGTCCATCGCCAGCACGAACTCCACGTTCTCTGCATCGAGCCCGGTCTCCTCCTTCACCTCGCGGATGAACGCGTCGTCCATACGCTCGTGGCACCTGATCTTGCCGCCGGGCGTCCCCCATTTGCCGAGCCACTTGTCGGTCTTGATGAACAGGGCGCGGCCGTCGGGTCGGAACACCAGCCCACCGGATGTGGCGATGGGACGGTCTTCCACGTCCAGGGATGCCTCGACGTCGAGGTGCCGCGAGAGCGCGTCGCTCTCCTCGAACAGGTGGTCCGGACACAACTCCAACAGCGCGCCGGGGTCGGTGTAGCCCCACGCCACCGCCGCGGTCTGGACCCCTGCCGCCCGGCCGGTCGCGACGTCGTGCGGCGTATCGCCAATGAACATGGTCTCCATGGGATCACACCCATTGCGCTCCAGGAGCGCGGGCAGATGATCGCGCTTGTCGAACGCTCCGCCGACGACCTCGGTGAAAAAACCCTCGAGCCCCATGATCGCGAGGGCGCTCGAGATGAGATGTCCCTTCAAGGTCGACAGCACGAACAGCCGGTGCTCCCGGCTCAGCTGCGCGATCACGGACGGCAGTCGCTCGAACATCCGGACGTCGTGCAACCGCTCGGCGTACGCATCGAAGAACCAAGCGTCGATGTCCACCACGTCCGTGCCAGGGCAGTGCTTCCCGTAGAACCCATCGACGGGAATGGTGAACTCGGCTCGGTACGTCTTCCAGTCGATGGGCCCGCCGCCGAAGTGCGCCACACAGTCGCGCGTCAACTCGAACGTGAGCCGCTCATCGTCGGCCAGCGTCCCGGACCAATCGAAGATCAGGTTCATCAGGCCGACTCCGGCTCCGGAATCGCGTCCTTCAGGCCCAGGTAGCGCTTGACCCCGTACACACCGAGGTAGATGAGCGGCGTGTCGAGGACGGCCAGGATCATCTTGTAGACGTAGATCGTCGCCATCACCTCGACACCCTGCCAGAATTCCCAGCCGAAACCCCAGTAGAACAGGATGGAGTTCACGATGATGGTGTCGATGAACTGGGATGTCATGGTCGAGCCGTTGTTGCGCAGCCACAGGTGCCTGCCCTTCGTCCACCGCTTGATGGCGTGGTACACGCGGACGTCCCATAGCTGGGCGACCAGGTACGCGAGCATGGACCCAAAGAGCAGCTTGCCGTTGACGCTGAATACCGACTCGCACGCGTACTGGTATTCGCCGGCCGTCTCGTAGAACGCGTCCTGCTGCGGCACCCAGTAGTCATGCGCCGGCACGATGCGCGCGATCGTCACGATCGCGAGCATCACCAGACTCATGAAGAAGCCGAGCACGACCATGAGATTCGCACGACGTCGCCCCCAGATCTCCGAGACCACGTCAGTAAGCCAGAACGTCAGGGGGTAGGTGATGATCCCCGTCGTCAGCGCGAAACCTCCGGGCGGCGCTGAGAACAACTTGATCCCGACAACGTTCGTCAGCACAAGCATCACCGCGAACGCGGTCGTGAGGCAGACGTAGACAACTTCGTCCTTCGGGAGGTGCTTGTTTGCCAGGTACATGTGACGGCCAGGATAACGGGAACCTATGGACACGGCTTCAAACCCGTGCCATAACGGCCCCATGTCGCGCGTCGCCCACACGAAGGCCCGTGAAGTCATCGACTCGCGGGGTAACCCGACCATCGAGGTCTCGGTCCGGCTGGAGAACGGTGCAGAGGGGCGGACCATCGTCCCCAGCGGCGCGTCCACCGGAGCGCACGAGGCCGTCGAGCTCCGGGACGGCGGCGCTCGCTACGGAGGCAAGGGCGTCCTGCGGGCTGTCGACAACGTAGACGAGAAGCTGGGGCCCGCCATCAAGGGCAAGGACGTCTACGACCAGCAGAACATCGACCTGATCCTGCGCGGCGTCGATGGGACCGAAAACAAGAGCCACGTCGGCGCCAACGCCATCCTGGGCTGCAGCATGGCGTGTGCGCACGCCGCGGCTACGGCCCTGGGAGTGCCCCTGTACCGCTACCTGGGTAAAGACCAGGCGCGGCTGCTTCCCTACCCGATGATGAACATCCTGAACGGCGGCGCCCACGCGGACAACAACGTCGACATCCAGGAGTTCATGATCATGCCGACGGGCGCATCGACCTTCCGCGAAGCCCTCCAGTGGGGCTCGGAGATCTTCCACGCGCTGAAGGGGGTGCTCACCGCTCGAGGTCTGAACACCAACGTCGGCGACGAAGGTGGGTTCGCCCCGAACCTGGGCAGCAACACGGAGGCTCTGGACCTCCTGGTGGAAGCTACGGAAAAAACCGGCCGCACGCCGGGACAAGACATCGAGATCGCGCTCGATTGCGCTGCCAACGAATTCCACAAGGACGGCCAGTACACCCTCGAGGCCGAGGGCAAGACCCTCGACGCGGCAGGGATGGCGGAGATCTACTCCGGCTGGCTGGACTCCTATCCCATCCGCTCCATCGAGGACCCGCTGTTCGAAGACGACTGGGACGGCTGGAAGACCCTGACCGACGCCATCGGCGACAAGGCCCAGATCGTCGGCGATGATCTGTTCGTCACCAACGTGACGCGGCTGAAGCGGGGCATCGACAGCGGCATCGCGAACGCGATCCTCATCAAGGTGAACCAGATCGGGACCCTGTCCGAGACCTTCGAGGCCATCGATCTGGCCACGCAGGCCGGCTACAAGAGCATCATCAGCCACCGATCGGGCGAAACCGAGGATACGACCATCGCCGACCTCGCCGTCGCCGTGAACGCCGGCCAGATCAAGACAGGTGCCCCCTGTCGCACCGACCGGGTCGCGAAGTACAATCAGCTCCTGAGGATCGAGGAGCACCTCGGCGACGCCGCCGATTACGGCTGGTAGGCAACGCGAGCCGGGCCCCGCTGTGCTCATCTGGCTCGATCTCACGGGGGAGGCACCATGAGCGAGCGCGAGCCGATCGAGGGCAAACGTACCGTCCTTATCTCCTGGCTCGGCGTCCTGGCCCTGGGGATCTGGCTCTTCTTCGAGGGCCTCGACGCCCGTGGTGAGCAACTTGAGATCCGCCGGCGCGTCCAGGAGTACAGGGAGCGCAGGGACGAGCTCGAAGACGAGACGACCCGGGCCCGGCTCAAGATCGACCAGATCAAGCGCAACGACCCCGCCGCGATCAAGGGCGAGGCGCAGAAGTGGGGTCATATAGAGAAAGGCTGGAAAGCCATCGACGAGGGCTCAACAACGCCCCGGAAGCGCGAGACGCGCACGGACCGGTGACGTATCCGCTGTTAGAATCTGCAGTTCCCCCACGACGCGAAGCGAGATTTCCCACATGACCGATGTCCAGACCGGCGGCGATATGGAAGCAGTGGAGCGACTCAGCGAGGCCTACGCCCGCCTGAAGAGCGAACTCGCCAAGGTGATCGTCGGGCAGGAGCAGGTGATCGACGAGGTGTTGACTGCGATCTTCGCCCGAGGCCACGCCCTGCTGGTCGGGGTTCCAGGTCTCGCCAAGACCCTTTTGATCTCGACCCTCTCCGAGACCCTCAGCCTCTCGTTCAACCGCATTCAGTTCACGCCGGACCTCATGCCGTCGGACATTACCGGCACCGAGGTCATTCAGGAGGACAAGGCGACCGGCCAACGGGAGTTCAAGTTCATCCGCGGACCAGTGTTCGCGAACGTGATCCTCGCGGATGAGATCAACCGCACGCCGCCAAAGACGCAGGCCTCGCTGCTCGAAGCGATGCAGGAACACCAGGTGACAGCTGGTGGCACACGGCACGCTCTTCCCGAACCGTTCTTCGTGCTCGCGACTCAGAACCCGATCGAGCAGGAAGGCACCTATCCCCTGCCCGAGGCGCAACTCGACCGTTTCATGTTCATGATCCACGTGGACTATCCGTCGGCTGACGAAGAGCTGAAGATCATCCAGGAAACGACATCAGCGAAGGAGGTCAAGCTCGACCAGGTGCTCGGAGGCGAAGACATCCTTGCTCTGCAAGACCTCGTCCGGAAGGTCCCCGTCGCAGACCATGTCGTCAACTATGCCCTCGAGTTCTCGCGGCGCACACGCGTGACGCAGGAAGAGTCGCCAGACTTCGTGAAGCAGTGGGTGGCGTGGGGCTCCGGACCGCGCGCCAGCCAGTACCTGATCCTAGGCGCCAAGGCGCGCGCGATCCTAAACAGCCGCACCTTCGTGAGCGGCGAGGACATCCGTGCCGTCGCGCACCCGGTTCTACGGCACCGCATCATCTGCAACTTCAGCGCAGAAGCCGAGGGCATCAACTCGGACACCATCGTGGACAAGCTCATCGAGAGCATTCCGCGCGCCGAAGCCGACGCCGGAACAACGGCCTGATGGCGGAGGACTACAGCAAGTACCTCGACCCCAAGGTCCTCAACAAAGTCGGGAACCTCGAGGTCAAGGCGCGCCTCATCGTCGAGGGTTTCATGTCCGGGCTCCACGAGTCGCCATACAAGGGGTCATCGGTGGAGTTCGCCGAGCATCGGGAATATGTTCCTGGCGACGACATCCGCTACCTCGACTGGAAGGTCTACGGCAAGAGCGACCGCTACTACATCAAGGAATTCGAGGAGGAGACCAACCTCAAGGCGTACGTCGTCGTCGATACGTCGAACTCGATGGCATACGGGTCGAACGGGATCACCAAGCTCGAGTACGCGAAGTACGTCGCGGCCTCACTCCTGTACCTCGTTCAGAGACAACGAGACGCCGGTGCGCTCGTGACATTCGGCGAAGGCGTTCGGACGTTCCTCCCGCCATCCAGCAGCCAGGCGCACTTCCGGAATTGCCTCTCCGAGCTCTCCGGGCAGGCGCCTGAAGGCGACACCGACCTGGGCACGATCTTCAACGAGGTCGCCGAGAGGCTCCGCAGCAAGAGCCTGGTCGTCATCTTGAGCGACCTCTTCGACGAGAACGAAGATGGGCTCTTGCGCGGCCTACACCGCATGGCGCACCGCGGACACGATGTGATCGTGTTTCACGTCCTCGACAGCGATGAACTCGATTTCCCCTTCGAACGCATGACGCGATTCGAAGGCCTGGAGGTCGATACGCGGGTCCTCGCCGACCCGCGGGCGCTCCGCGACGCGTATCTCGAGCAGCTCCGCGAGTTCCAGACGCGCATCAAGTCAGCCTGCCTCAGCGGCCGGATGGACTACCGGGTGCTCGACACCTCGCGGCCGCTGGACCTGGCGCTGAGCACGTACCTGGCGCAGCGAACGGGGACGAGGTAGCGCATGGGGAGCATCTTCGGGATTCCAGGCATGCTGTTCTGGGGAACAGCGGCGTCCATCCCCATCCTCATCCATCTGTTCGCCCGGCAGCGTTACAAGAAGGTCCCTTGGGCCGCCATGGAGTTCTTGCTGCGCGCGTTCAAGAAGACGCGCCGACGCATCCGGCTCGAGCAGCTGTTGCTGCTCCTTCTGCGCATCCTGGCGATCATCCTGTTCGTTCTCGCGCTCGCCGACCCCAAGTTCAACCCGGGCGCCATCGTCGGTGGGCTCGGTGACGTACCTCGCGAGGTCGTTGTCGTTCTCGACACCAGTTACAGCATGGCGCTCACCGAGTCGGATGGCAGGACTCCCATGGTGCGCGCGAAGGAGCAGATCAAGAAGCTCGTGGGTGGTCTCCAGCAGGAGCGCGGTGACACGATCTCGCTGGTGTTCGCTGGCAAGCCAGCGACCTTGATCCTCAAGGGCGTGTCCGATCTCAACCGTGTCCGAACTGCGATCGACGAGGTCGAGGTGGGCGACGGCGCCACTGATTTCATCGGAGCGTTTCGCAATTGTGTCGCCGCGCTTGACGACCTGAAGGAGGGCGCCGAGGTGTTCCTGTTCTCCGATCTGCAGAAGATCGGGTTCAGCCCGCCGTCCGACGCCGTGAAAACCGCGGGTGACGAGGACCCGAACGCTGGCAAGCCGCAGCAATTGCTCGCGTCGCTCGTACAGGAGATCCGCGCGCGCAAGGCAACGTTGAGCGTGGTCGCGCCAACGGACGTCGAACCGGACAACGTCGCCATCGTGGCGGTCAAGAAGCGCAGCAAGGCGGTCGTCACGGGCTCCCCCGCCGCTGTCACGGTGACCCTGCGGAACTTCGGCAGACGTCCCCAGGGCGGCGTCGTACGGCTGTTCGTCGATGGCGCGTCCGAGCCCGTGGACTTCCGAAACATCGATGCCATCGCCCCAGGAGGCCTCTACTCCGTCGACTTCCGCCACGTCTTTCGCACGCGTGGAAGCCACTACATGGAGGCGCGCTTCCTCTCGGACGGCCTGGAAAAGGACAACCGCCGCGGGATAGCCCTCGAGGTGCGCCGCAAGATAAGCACCCTGGTGGTCGACGGCGATCCCAGCCCCGAACCCGGTGAATCCGAGTCGTTCTTCTTCAACGCGGCCATGAGTCCGGGCGGTGCCCGCGAAACGAACACCGAGTTCGAGGTCAGCATCGTCCAGGAGGTCGCCTTCGACGGTAAGGAATTGAAGGCCGTCGACCTGCTGGTGCTCATGGACGTCGCGTTGATCTCGGCGCGCCGCGCCGAGGAGATCCAGCGGTTCGTCGAAGAAGGCGGGGGCCTGCTCGTGTTTGTCGGCGACAAGACCCAGCCCGAGATGCTGAACCAGCGTCTGTGGAAGAACGGCAGCGGCGTGCTTCCCGCCGGATTGCGCGTCGCCGCGGGTGAGGACATGTTCATGGAGTTGCCGTTCCAGATCACCCGTCCGGATCTGGGACACCCGGCCCTGCAGTACTTTTCAGACCCCGCCATCGCACCCTGGCTCACCGACGCGACCCCGATCTACCGCTACTATCGGCTCGAACTGCCCGACGACCATCCGACCACCCGCGTGCTCGCATTCATCGACCGTCCGAAAGCCAGCCTGCCGAGCCCGGAGCCACTCATCGCGGAGAAGACGACCGGCAAGGGCCGCTGCATCCTCGTCGCGACCGCGGGCGGCGACGAGAACTGGAACGGCATGCAGGCCCTGCCCACGTACCTGCTGCTCGTCCGCGAAATGTCATATTTCCTTACGCGGCGCGAGGCGCGGCTCGAGAACCTCGCCGTGGGGCAATCCTACGAACGCGTGCTCAAGTCGTTCGTGCAGGAGGTCGTGCTCTCACACGATGGCGAGCAGCTCAGCGTCATGAAACCGCTCGCGCTCGAGGGTGACCATGGCTACGAGTTGAAGACCTCCGCGCTGGACAAGGCGGGTATCTACCGGCTCGATCTGCAACGCGGATCGGGAGAGGAGATCGAGGGCCCCAACCCCATACACGTCGCCGTGAACGTCGATCCGATCGAGGCGGACCTCACGCGAGTCGGCGAGGAGTACATCCGCGCCAGCTTTGGGGATGCGGGCGTGAATTTCGTCTCAGGCGTCGAGGACGCGGTGGAGACGGCGGCCGCGAACCGTGACGGACGCGCGTGGTGGTGGGCCCTCCTCCTCGGAGCGGCTGTGCTCGCCATCGAGACGGCGCTGTCTCAGATCTTCGGACTCCGTGCGAGGCGCACCGATTCATGACCTGGCTACTGGAATCCGAGGTCGTCTCCGAGGGGCTGGTGTTCCGGAGCGCGCCCCCCATGTGGGTGATCTTCCTGGTGATCCTCCCCGCCCTGTTCGCGTTCTGCGCGCTGTTCTACCGGCTCGGCCGCGAAGGGGTCCCGGGGCTGGTGCGGCACGGGCTGACTCTCCTGCGGATCGCCGTCCTCGTGTTCGTCGCCATGCTGCTGATGGACCCGGCGGTTCAGACGACGGTCGTCGAACGCAAGCCCACCCTGACCGTCGTGCTACTGGACGTCAGCGCCTCCATGGACCATCGCGACGGCTACGAGACCAACCCCGCGCTCGCCGAAGCGCTGCGCGGAGCCGGCCAGTTGCCGCCCGGGACGCCGCTGGAGACCTTCTCGCGGCTCGATCTCGTCAAGAAGATCCTCGACGGCGGCGACGTCCCGTTCCTCGAGAAACTCGGCGAGGAGAACCGGCTGCGGCTGTACTCATTCGGCGAACGGCTGCAGGGCATCGCAAGTATCGGCGAGGTCGAGGCCCGCGACCGCGTGACCACCCTCGGCACCACGCTCCAACGCATCCTCGACGAACCTGAGGTGAAGAGTTCGTCCGTCGGCGGCATCGTGCTCATCACTGACGGCAAGAACACGTCCGGACCCCCGCCCGAAGACATCATCGACGTGGCCGTTCGACGCAAGATCCCTGTCCACTGCATCGGCGTGGGCGACCCGCGCGCGCTCAAGGACATCGAGCTGTCGTCGGTCCTGCACTCGTCCGTCGTGCTCGTCGAGGACACGGTCAGCCTCGACCTGAAGGTCCGACAACGCGGCTTCCCCGGACAGAACGTGACGTTGCAGCTGCTCGAAAACGGCAACGTCATCCATCGCCAACGCGTCACCCTCGCAGACACCGAGGCAGACCAGCCCTTCCGCATGCTGTACCCGCCGCTATCCGAAGGGCGGAAGCGCTGGACCGTGCGCGTAGAACCGCTCCCCGGCGAGCACACCAAGGACAACAACTCCCGCGAAATCGAGATCCTCGTCAAGGACGAGAAGATCAAGGTGCTGTATGTCGAGTCCTTCCCCCGTTGGGAATACCGCGGGCTCAAGGACTTCCTCATTCGAGCCGACGACGCGTTCGTGTGCCAGTGCCTGCTGCTCGAGGCCGACCACGGCTTCCCGCAAGAGACGACCTACGGCGTGAGGGACCTGCAGCCACTTCAGGAATTCCCGGCGACTCGAGAGGATCTCTTCTGGTACGACGTCATCATCTTCGGCGACGTCGATCCCATGAGCGACAAGTTCTCGGGAGCCGACCCGGAGAAGGCGCGCGCGATCATGAATCTCGTCAAGGAGTTCGTCGGCGAGGGCGGCGGCTTCGCCATGGTCGCCGGCGACCGATTCAGCCCGCGCGCGTTCAAGGACACGCCGCTGCAAGACGTGCTGCCGATCCTGATCGATCCGACAGAGCAGGCGGGTGGCGGTGATCAGCTCGGATTCCGATGCAAGCTCACCCCTCTGGGCGTGAATCACCCCGTCACTCGCATCGACGACGACGAACGCGATCCAGGTCGCAACCGTCGCATCTGGGAAGACCGCAACGAACCGGGCGGACTCGAGGAAAACTACTGGTTCTCGCGCGTGAAGAAGGCCAAGCCGGGCGCCATGGTGCTGGCCATCCACGAAAATGAACGCAACGCGCACGGCCCCTACCCGCTGCTCGTCGCCAGCACATATGGAGAGGGCCCGGTGTTCTTCACGGCCTTCGATGACACGTGGCGCTGGTTCGCGTGGCAGGGACCGTTCACTCACCATCGCTTCTGGGGCAACGTTGTCCGTCATCTGGCCCGTGCACGGCTGTTCCAGGGCAACAAGCGGTTCCGTCTTGTCTCGAATCGAAGCGCGTACCAGCAGGGAGACCTGATCACTCTCACCGCGCACGTCAAGGACCGTACGTTCCGACCCGCCGACAAGCCAGAACAGGAAGTGGTCCTGGAGCACCCGGGCTCGTCAGGGCAACGGGAGAACCTGCGCCTCAGGCGTGTCCAGGATGGCGTGTTCGAACACTCGTTTCACGGGACCGTCACCGGTGACTACCACGCGTGGATCCAGCCCGAGGACGCCCTTTCGGATGACAAGATCTCCCCGATCTCATTCCGAGTTGCCGTGTCCGACATCGAACGACGCGAGCCCGTCCTCGCCGAGCCTACACTCAAGACCCTCGCCGCTCGCACGTCCGGCACCTACACGACCCTCGAAGGCGCGCAGGCGCTGTTGGAAGACGTCGCCACGGGAACTGTGGAGATCCCGCGCCAGCGTCGATTCACGCACCTGCGAGACGACAAGAGCCCGTGGCTCCGCTGGCTACCCGTCGTTTTTCTCGCGCTGCTCACGATCGAGTGGATCGTGCGAAAGCGGTTCCGTTACCTGTAGCGGCCTCGGGCCGCGACCGACCGATGAGAGCGACGAATGCCAGTGAGCCCGCGGTAGGATGCCCGTGATGGACTCAGGCGACCGAAACACCCTCCTCGGACAACGCGTTGGCAAGGAAGGCCGACTCGAATTGCTGCGTCAACTCGGCGAGGGCGCCAGCGGCTCGATCTGGCTCGCGCAGGATCACAAACGGGATCGCCAGGTCGCGGTGAAGTTCCTCCACCTGAGCATGCTCGACAACGAGAACCTGCGTGCCCGCTTCGTGCGAGAGGGTCAGACCTTCGGCAAGCTGCGTCACGACAACCTGGTCCGTGTGCACGGACTCGGGCACCACCACGGTCAGCCGTATATCGTCATCGAGTACGTCGAGGGGCAGACGCTGTGGGAATTGCTCGAGCGCGGTTGGTTGTTCGAGCCCGATCAGGCCCTCGCCATCGCCCGCGACATCGCATCCGGACTCGCCGTCGCCCACGCTGCGGGCGTTATCCACCGCGATCTGAAGCCGTCGAACGTGATGATCCGCGAAGGAGATCAGCGCGTGAAGGTGCTCGACTTCGGCATCGCAAAAGACCTCCACGCCGATACGGCGATCACGCGTATCGGCGCTTACATCGGCACGCCGGCTTACTCCGCCCCCGAACAAATTCTCGGTGAACAGATCGACCCGCGCACCGACATCTACTCGTTGGGCGTGATCCTCTATGAACTTCTGACGGGCCCCCTCACGCTTGAAGGGCGCCAGACGACCGAGATGTTCCGCGCCACGCTGAACGAACGGAACATCCCACTCGGTGATCTACACGCCCAAGTCAGCCGTCCTGTCGCGCGGTTGATTCAACGCATGACCCGGCGACGGCCTGATCGTCGCCCCCCCGACATGGACGGCGTGCGCAAGGAGTGCTTAAGGCTGATCAGCATCCTGCGCGAGGGCGTACCCGACAGAGACAAGAACGTCATCCGCACCGTCCTGCGAAACCTCTTCGAAGCCGATTGAGAGCGCAGAGATGCACGACGTCCCCGAGATCGACATCCACGCAGCGAAGGAGGCCCTCGACGCCGGCACCGCCACCTTCGTCGATGTCCGCGACCCCGCCAGCCACGCCGCCGCGCACATCCCGGGATGCCGCCATATCGCGAGCCAGCAGGACGTCGATGCCCTGGACGATGAGTTGGACCTCGCAGACGCCGTGATCGTCTACTGCTACCACGGCAACGCCAGCAAGGACGCGACTCTCTTCCTGAAGCAGAAGGGCTTCACCAACGTCCACAGCATGACCGGCGGCTTCGAGGCCTGGCGCGCCGCCTACGCCGTCGAGCAATGAACCACGGATTCCGGCTGCCGGAAGCATGTGGAAGATAGAGGTACTTCGTGGCCGATCCGTATAGTGGATACGCAAGGTTGGACATGAAGACGATCCATCAACCCAATTCCCGGTGGGCCCCGCTGCTGGCGATCGCGATTTGCGTCCTGACCGGCCCGGTCAGCGCGCAGTTCCACACCAGCAAAGTGTCCGTCCCGGACGACCTGGTGGTGCGCCAGCACCTCACCCGGGCCCAGGACGCACTCAAACAGGACGATGCGCCACGGGCAATCCGGATCTGGCAAGACATCCTGGATCGCCTCGCAGGCAAGGTCGTCGAATCCCACCGGGCCCAGCGCCGGGGCACAGAGACCGACGCCGTCATCGCCGGTGACCGGTTCCGGGGAGTGCGCGCGCGCGTCATGGAGTTGATTCGGGTGCTCCCGGGCGAGGGGGTGGCGCACTACGGAAAGATGATGGAGCCGAAAGCGCGCCGCATGCTCGGCGACGGTGTCGCCAGGGAAGACGAACGGTTGCTTCGCGAGTGCGCGTTGCGCTACCTGCTCACGGAGAGCGGTCGCGGCGCTCACTTCGCGCTCATCGACCTGCTCGTCGAGCACGGACGATTCGAGGAAGCTCGCGTCGCGGTGCAACGCCTGCGGGCTGATCTCACCGAGGGAGAGCTATCGGGTCCGTTCGGTATTCAGATCCTCGCGCGCGAGGGCCTCGCGCTGTGGGGGGCCGGACGCACAGCCGATCTCAAGAAGACAATCACGCGCGCACGGAAAAACGCGAACGGAAAGGACATCGCCGTCGGCGCCGACCAGATCGACGTCATCGCATTCCTCGAGGCTTTGGCGTCCAGGGCATCCGGTCGGCCTGCGGGTGGCACGGAAGTCCGCCCCGAGATAAAGGTCGTCCGACAGCGTGTATGGAACCGCGCGTTCAGTCGCAACACGAACACCTCGGGAAGCACGCCCATGTTCGGCGGGCGCTCGCGCAGCCACTGGGTCAACCACTTCCCCGTCGTCCCGAAAATAGAAGACGGCGTCGTGTACTACTGCGACGGACGCTTTCTCCGTGCCAGGAGCTTGTTCACCGGGAACGAACTCTGGCCCGGCATCCCGAGCCTCCTCCCTGAACTCTCCGGGCAACAGAATCGCAATCTGCACTACCACGTCGTCGTCGATGGCGACCTCGTATTCGGATACGTGCAAGGGAAGCCCGCCATGGAGGGCCACCGAGCGTGGCAGGGCTTCGAGCCAATCGAAACGATCCCCGCGCACAAGCTCGTCGCCGTTGACCGCAACACTGGCGAGCTGCGTTGGTCGCACATGGACTTCACGGGACGAACGCCGGACGAGACCGCGTTCATCGAGCGGCTGACAGTGAATCAGCCACCGCTCGTCATCGGCGACACGCTTTACGCAGCGGGCAACGTGCTCATGGGCGTGTTCCATCAGTGGATCTGCGCATTCGATCGGGCGACCGGTCACGTCAAGTGGAAGACGTACACCGGCGCCGGCCAGATGGAACTGAACATGTTCGGGAATCCGGTAAAGGAGGGGGTCGCCGGTCATGTCGCCGAGCACGAAGGCGTTCTCTACTACAGCACCAATATCGGTGTGATCTGCGCGGTCGATGCCGTGACCGGGACCATCCTCTGGGAAGCCGCTTACGATCAGGAGGGCATCCCCTCCACGGACAGCCCCATCACTCGTGAGCGTCACCCAGGGTGGATGCCAACCGCCCCGGCCATCGTCGGGGACAGGGTCTTCGTCGCGCCAACGGACTCCATGAACCTGTACGCGTGCGACAAGAGCACCGGTGAACTCACCCGAGTCAACCTCGGCACGCGAACGGTCGTCAGCAAAAACCACTATTTCCTCGGTGCGCACAACGGCCTGCTGCTCGTGGCAGGAAAGAAGATCACCGCGATCCGATCAGGCGACTTCGGCGAAGAGTGGAGTTCGGTCGAACTCGGGTCGCAATATGACCGAGCTGCGATCCAGGGATGTCCTGCGGTCGTCGGCAACGACATCATTTTCTGCACGACCTCCGGCAACGCCACGCTTGTCAACCGAGTCGACCTGCGCAGCGGGAGCTTCGTGAAGCAGGAGAGGCTGCGCTATTCGAATCGCGAGGGCAACGTCATCGTCAGCCCCGACGCGATCGTTATCGCCGGTCAGCAATCCATCGACGCGTACTTCGAACTCAAAGACGTCGAGCGTCGGCTCGACCGCGCGACCAGGAAAGCCGGCTCCGATCCCGAGTTGCAGATGCGCCTCGGCGACGTCCGGCAGCGGCAAGGTCAGTGGGCTCAGGCGCTACAGGCTTACGAGCGAGCGCTTAGCCGGGCCCGCGCTATCGGGCCGCGCGGACGCCACGTCGCACGCCGCGCGGCTCTCAACCTCTACAACGGTTGGCTGAAGATCGCGGACGAGGAGCATCGCCAGATCATGGGCGGCCCCGTCAGCCCTGAGGCTCGCTACCACAAGGCGATCGAGTACGCGCAGACCGAGAAGCAACGCGTGCGCGCCCTGATGGCCTGCCTCGACTGGTCGCTGAGGGAGGCCGACGATCCTGCGTTCAATCGCACCGTCACGTTGCTGGTCGAGAAACACTCGGAGGAGTGGACGGAGCTCAAGGGAGAGATCCACGGGCTGTTCCCTGAGTTGCCGCAGGGAACCCGGATGCCGTCGGGGCTCCTCGCCTTGCTGGCGGCCGGCGTACGCGCCGAACAGTCCGAC
>JABSRK010000119.1 GCA_013213915.1 Planctomycetota bacterium | reverse complement strand
GCCGTGATGGCCGGATCACCAAACGCGGCCTGGAATAACGCGGGATAGCTACCGTTGGCCGCCTGAAGAGCGGCCGCCACGTCGGTGGGGAAATTGGATCCGAGTTGCAGTGGCTCAACCACCGCAAGCTTGGCCGTGATATGGCTCCAATCCCGGTTCTCGTGCGCCATCTCGCTCGCGGCCAATGGTGGCTGGACCGCCTGGCTTTCGAGCGAACCGCCCAGGGGAATGCTCACCACCCCTGTCTCCGGATCGGTGAATTGAGCCGAAGCCCGTCCGTCCCAGAACAATCCGCCGGGGAAGAACGCGCCCATGAGGGCCGAAGGGGCGTAGCGCTCCGTGACCTGCCCTTCGAAACCGAAGATCGGGTCAGGCATGTAGTCCCCGTTGGCATCCTGGCGGATCACCCCCGTGGAGCCAAAGCGGTCGTCGCCGTTTCCGTACACTCCGTCCGGGCCGGGGTGGACGCCGAAGCGAGGATCACTGCCGCCGCTGTTCGGGCGGTGGCATGTGCCGCACGCCACGGTGTTGTCCGACGACATCTGTTCGTCCCAGAACAGGATTTTGCCGAGCACGGCCTTCTCGGCGGTGACCATATTCATCGGTGGCGTCGGGACCGGAGGTAGCCCCGGAGCTGTGTTGCCGCCGGGAGGCGGAGGGGGTCCACCACCACCACCACCGCCCGGAGGCGGAGGAGGAGGAGGTCCACCACCACCACCGCCCGGGGGCGGAGGAGGCGGGGGCCCCTGAGCGATGAGCGCCGCGGGAACCGCCAGAAGAGACAGAGCAACGACGCACAGCATCGACCTGATCATGGACGCATTCTCCTATGAGTGGTTCCTCCCGAACACCGTTTTCACGGGCGGAAAGTGCCGTTTTTGCGATTTCGCTGTGAAACGCCCGAGACGGACGAGGACAATGCGAGAGCATGTCGCGACTGAGTGTCATCCTCATTCTTGCCGGACTCGGGGGTTCCCTGGACGCGCAGAATCCGACCGGTGCGCTGTCCGGTCGCGAGATCGTGGTTTCGCCCGGTCACGGTTACTACTGGCACACGAGCCTCGGCTGGATCACCCAGCGCCCGCTGATCGACGGGCTCATCGAGGACATTCACACCCACGAGATCGTCCACGACCACCTGCTCCCCTGGCTGGAGGGAACGGGGGTTCGGACCATCGTGTGTCGCGGGCGCAGCCGAACGCCGGAAGAACACGTCATCCAGAACGATGACGGGTTCCCCGCTTATCAGGAAACGGGCATCTGGACGACCGGAGGGTCGAGCGGGTGGGCGTCGTCTTCCTATCGGTATGCCGCCACCACGCCAGGAGGAGGGAGCACTGCGCGTTTCCGAACGACGATCACCAGCACCGGGCAGTATCCGGTCTATGTGGCGTACCGCGCGGGGACCAACCGCACGTCCGCCGCGCGGGTCGAGATCACCCATGCCGCCGGCACCAGCTGGCGCACCGTTGATCAGACACGATTCAACCTGCGCTGGCTCTACGTCGGCACCTTTCCGTTCCGAGCCATGGAGGAGGTGTCCGTGACCCTGTCCAGCGCGTCTCTGGATCCAGGCGTCATCATCGCGGACGCCGTCAGGATCGGCGATGGGAACGGATCGATCGTGCGCGGCGGGGCCACCTCTGGCGAACCGAGATGGCGCGAGTGCTCCCGCTACCATGCGGAGTACGTCGGGGCCCCGACGTCGGTATGGAATCCGATCAACGGCGGCCAGGACAATGCCGACGACGTGACGTGTCGGCCGCTCTTCGGCGAATGGTACGCGGGTGGCCAGGCCGACCTGTATCTGTCGCTTCACACCAACGCTGGGGGCGGCAGCGGCACCAGTTCCTACATCCACGACACGCTGTCCCCGGCGGGGAGCGTGCAGTGGCAAAATGTGCTCCACGGGCGGTTACTCTCCGATCTCCAGACACACTGGGACCCCGCATGGATCGATCGCGGGCAATACACGGCCAACTTCGGTGAGCTGCGTGAGTTGGCCACCATGCCGGGCTGCCTCGTCGAGCTCGCGTTCCACGACGATCTGGGGGGCGACATCGAGGCGTTGCACCACCCGACCTTCCGGGCCATATCAGGGCGTGCCATGGCGCGGGCAATCGTCGAGTATCTCGCTCCCGGCGCGCCGCCACTGCCTGATCCGCCCACATCCCTCGCAATGCGGAATACAGGCGGTGGCGGCCTCACCGTATCGTGGGCGCCTGTGCCCGGCGCCAGCACTTACCGGGTGCGAACCAGTACGGACGGATTCGCGTTCGACGACGGCACCGTGGTGACGGGCACCACCTTTACCCTGACCGGGCTTCCCCACGACGCCGTCAGATTCGCCAGGGTCGCAGGCACCAACGCAACGGGGACCGGCTTGGACAGCGAGCCTGTGGGCGCTCGTGTCGCGCCTGGAGGCATCGCGCCTCTGCTCCTCGTTAACGGCTTCGATCGCCACGACCGCAGCATCAAGGAGCGCCACAATCCACATGATTGGTTGGTCATCGACGGCGCCGCAGTAGAGGCGGTTGTCGCCGCCGGCTACCCCTTCGACGGCTGCACCAACGAGGCGGTGGCGGTCGCGCTGACGCCTCTTGCACCCTATGTCTGCGTCGGGTGGGTGCTCGGCCAGGAATCGACGTACGACGAGACATTCAGCGCCATCGAGCAAATCCGCGTCAACATCTACCTCAACGCCGGCGGCCGCCTGTTCTTCTCCGGCGCGGAGGTCGGATGGGATCTCGACCTGTTCGGCAGCACTTCTGACCGCGCGTTCTACGAACAGACACTCGGGCAGGACTACGTGGCCGACGACGCGAACACGTACTGGACCCAGGCGCAGGCGACGGGGCCACTGGGCGTTCTCCCTGCCATGATGTTCGACGACGGGACACTACGAGGTGACATCGCCTATCCGGATGTGGTGCAGCCGGCCGCCGGAACGGGCGGGCAGGTTGCGTTGCTCTATGCGACGGGAACGACCGCTGGTGTGCTGCACGGGAACGGGCGCGTCCTCGGTCTCGGGTTCCCCCTCGAGTCGCTCCTCGATCCCGACCATCGGTCCCTTCTCATGGGAAGGATCCTCGCTCTCCTGTGTCCCCTCCCCCTGCGCCCGCAAGGAATGCCCCAACTCGGGCAGACGTTGACTATCGACCTCGCGTTCCCGGCGTCCGCGGGGATGGGGTACATCGCAGGGGCCTCCGCGGGTGTGTATCCCGGACAGCCACTCCCGGACGGACGGGCGCTTCCGGTCAACGTGGACCTCCTGTTCACGTTCAGCCTCTCCTCCGCACAATCCGTGTTCACCGGCATGGCGGGCTCGTTGAATGCCCTGGGGGCCGGCTCGTTTCAGATCCACGTGCCCAACGACCCGGCTCTGTCAGGGTTCTCGGCGTGGTTCTCGGCCGTAACGCTCGCATCTGCGAACACGATCGGCGAGATCGCGCCGTGGGTGAAGCTCACCCTGCCCTGACCGCCTCAAGGGCAACGTCACACTTCCAGCGCCAACGCCCCTTCGCCGTGAACGCTTGGAGTCGCCTTGGGAGGCAGCCCGGCCAGCTCCCGCAATGCGCCATCGACGTATGAACCCACCATGCGGCGTCGCCACTGGAGCGTGAAGTCAGTGTTATCGAGGGGGCTCGCCGGGTCCTTGGCCAACTCGGCGGCCTCGGCGATCACATCTTCGGTGAGCGACTTGCCGAGGAGGTGGGCCGCGGCGGCCGTCGCAGCCACGGGGAAGGAGTGGACGGCGCCGAGGTGGATCTTCGCCGAAGATACAGTTCCGCCATCGAGCTCGAGGGCCACGCCGACCCCAAGGACAGGGAAGTCGATGGACCCGCGACGCCGGAGCTTCCAGTAGGTGCTCCTCCGCGCGCCCGCCGGTCCGAGGCGGATCTCGGTCAGGATCTCGGTGCGGGACTTCGTCAGGTAGACGATGCCGTCATCGTTATAGAGATCGGCGATGGGGATGACGCGCTCCCCTGCCGTCGAATGGAGTACGACGTGCGCGTCGAGGGAGCACAGGGCGGGAGCGGAGTCCGACGCCTGAACCGCCCAGCAACGGGGACTGCCGGGTGCCACCCAGCACGTATCCCCGACCTCCTTCATGCAGTAGCCGATGGACTGGCGCCACTCCTCGTTCTGGTTGTAGTAGGTGCAACGCGTGTCGAGACAGAGGTTGCCACCCAGGGTGCCCATGTTTCGGAGGACGGGGGACGAGATCGACGCGACGGCGCGCACGAAGCCGGGGTAGCCATCGCGCAACATCGGGCACCGCAGGATATCGGTGAGCGTCGTCATCGCCCCGATGGTGACGCCAGCTGCCGGGTCCCCAGTGATGCCGCGCAGCCCGGCGACCCTTCGCAAGCCGACGACCGAGCGGGCGCCCTGGTGACGACGTTTGAGGTTCGGCCACAGGTCGGTTCCGCCGGCGACGAGACGCGTGCCTTCGGGGTCGTCCGCGAGGGCGGTCACGGCGTCCTCGAGGGTCTTGGCTCCCACGTAGGTGAAGGTCGGGAGTCGCATCATGACTTCACGCCCTCCGGGTCTTCCTTCATGGTGCCTCCGCGTACGCCAACCTGCTCCGCATTGATGGCCTTGCCATCGCCCCCTTCGTCCGGGGTCGGGACACGCAACGGCTCACCCCATGAGACGTCCGGGAAACGCTTGGGGCCGTAACGGCCCGGCCCGCCGCGCGCCTTGTCGTCGAGCGCCTGGAGGATCATCTGTGGGTGCGCCGGTACCTGGTCGATGCGCACGCCCACGGCGTCGAAGATCGCGTTGCAAACGGCTGGCATGACGGGGAGCAGGGGCCCCTGCCCGACCTCCTTCGCACCGAACGGCCCATTGGGATCGGGATCTTCCACGAGGTAGGTCACGATCTCGGGCATGTCCAGGAATGTGGGGCTCTTGTACTCGAGCATGGACGGAAACTTGTGCACGAGCGCGTTGGAGCGTTTTTTGGGCAATCGGCGTAACGCCGACTCCGCCATCATGGCTTCACCGAGTCCCTTGTATATGGAACCCTCTACTTGTCCCATGACGAGAGCCGGGTTGATGGAGCGTCCGACATCGTGCGCGATCCAGACCTTCGGAACCGTGTAGCAACCCGTCTCCCTATCGACGCACACCTCGATGACACAGGCGCTGTAGGAATAGGCTGGCGAGGGGCCCACCCCGGCTCCGCGAAACCGCCCGGGGCTCCGTGGCGGCGTGTACGAGCCAGTGGTGCCGAGAGTGCCAAACTTCGACTCTGCCGTGGCCACGGCTTCCGAGAACGTCATTCCTCTCTCCGGATCGCTTGCATCGAAGACGCGGCGTTCGGCAAACACGAGTTGCCCGGCGGGCACCTGGAGGCGTTCCGCCACGGCCTCGGCGATCAGCTCTTTGGCCCGCTCCGCCGCCTGCAGCGCCGCGTTGCCCATCATGAGGGTCACGCGAGAGGAGTAGCTACCCAGGTCAACCGGCGTCAGGTCCGTGTCGCCTACGCAGAGACGGATATCTTTCAGATCGATTCCCAGCACCTCCGCCACGCACGCCGCGAGCACCGAATCCGAGCCTTGCCCGATCTCGATTTCGCCACAAAACACGGCGACGCCGCCGCTCCTGTCGAGCTTGATCTGGACGCCCGTGTGAGGCATGTGGTTCCAGTAGATCGGTAGCCCGGCCCCGCACAGGTACGAGGAACACGCGATACCAAGTCCGTGCCCCTCGGGCAGCTTCCCGTAACGCTGGCGCCACCCCGAGCCATCGATGACCTTCTGCAGGCACTCCTCCAACCCCATGCTCCCGATCTTCAGCCAGTTGGCGGTGACCGAGTTCTTCGGCTGGAGATGATTGAGACGGATATCCGCCGGGTCCATACCTAGCGCGTGCGCCGCCTTGTCCAGGTGGACCTCCAAGGCGAACCGGGGCTGAGGTGTGCCATGCCCGCGCTTGGGGCCGCACGGCGGTTTGTTGGTGAACGCGCGAAGTCCGTCGAACCGATAGCGCGGCACCTTGTAGGTGACCGTCTGAAGAGCGCCGGTGTAGTAGGTGCTCGCCACGCCGTATGAACCGAAAGCGCCTCCATCCAGCGCGGTCTTCAAGTGCTGGGAGACGATCGCCCCGTCCTTCTTGAATCCGGTCTTCACGTGCATGGTCACCGGGTGTCGCCCGCGGTGGCAGTAGAAGACCTCTTCTCGGGTGAGGCAGATCTTGACGGGACGACCGATTTGGAGGGCCGCCTTGGCGGCCACAATCTCGTGATTGAACGGGTCGCTCTTGCCGCCAAAGCCACCGCCGTTGGGGCACGCGATCACCCGAATGTGAGCGGCCGGGAGCTCCAGCACCTTGGCCAGGGCCCGGTGGACGTAATGGGGCGTCTGGGTAGCCGACCACACCGTGATCTTTCCGTCACCTTCGGGAACGGCAACGGCGGCGTGCTGTTCCATCGCCAGGTGCGTATTGCCCTCATAGAAGATGGTGTCTTCGAGCACCAGGTCCGCGTCGTCAAAGCCGGACTCGACGTCGCCGAACTCCATGGACACCTTCTTGTGGATGTTGCCTTCGTCTCCGTACTCGTGGATCTTGTCCGTGCTGGTAACGAGCGCCTCTTCCACGGAGCCGATGGTGTCCAGCTCTTCGTAGTCGACCTTTACGGCGCGGGTGGCCTCCTCTGCGGCGTCCTCGGTCAACGCGACCACGCCAAGGACCGCGTCGCCAACGAAGCGAACCTTCTCGAATGCGAGGGCGTGCTCGTCCTGACTCACGGGCAAGATGCCGAAGGTGTTCGGCATGTCCTCGCCGCGGACGAAATGAATGACCCCATCGATCCGCTCAGCGGCCGACGTATCGATCTCCTTGATATTCGCGTGGGGCACATGGCTGCGGACGAGTTTCAGGTGAACCATGCGCGGGAAGGCAAGGTCGTCGGCGAAGCGGGTGCGCCCCGTGACCTTGGCGACGCCGTCTACGCGACGAAACGGCGTGCCGACGATGCGAGGCTGGTCGCGATCAGCCATGGGGCTTCTCCTTGCAGACCCCATACAAGGACGCGTCCGCAGGTCGGGCCCCCGACTCTCCCCGGCACAGGGCGGCGGCCCACTCGACCGCCTCGATGATCTTGATGTACCCGGTGCAGCGGCAGAGGTTGCCGCTCAGCGCTTCGCAGACGTCAGCACGGGTGGGCGTTGGCTTGCGTTCGATGAGGGCCTTGGCCGCCATAAGAATTCCAGGAGTGCAGTAGCCACACTGTGCGGCGCCAAGATCGGCGAAGGTCTTCTGAAGCGGATGCAGGTCTCTTCCCTCGAGTCCCTCGACGGTGTCGATGGCCGCACCCTCGACCTCGCGAGCGAGCACGAGGCAGGACAGCTGTGGTTCGCCGTCGATCAGGACCGTGCACGTCCCGCACTCGCCGAGCTCGCAGCCGTGCTTGGTGCCGGTGAGGCCGCAAGCTTCGCGCAGGACTTCGAGCAGCGTGTGGTGAGCCGGATGCGCGATCGTCCGACCCTCGCTGTTGACGCGATACGTAGCTGTCACGTGTTCACTCATCAGGCGCCTCGACAGAGAAGGGGCCATCCGTAGGCGGACTCCAGGATTCGGGATTCGAGACCAATCCGCGCACCAACTGGTCCGCAAATGCGCGGGCGATCCTTCGCAGCGGCAATGCTCCGCCGGGGCGAAACCACTTGACGCTCCAGTTCGCAGATCCGAGCACGCACAAGGTCGCGACCTTGGGGTCGATGTCGTGCCGGAAGCGACCGGCTCGCACGCCATCGGCCACCACGCCCCGCACGCGTTCCTCGTAGCGGTCGCGCAACGCCTGGATGCGGGCACGATGGGGCTCCGCCAGGCTCTCCACCTCCAGGTGCGCGAGAGAACCGGGGCTCCACTCGTTGAGGCAGAGAAGGTGGCCGACCACGAGGTGCCAGAGACAGGCCGGGGCATCGGCATCCAACTCCCGGGCCCGATCCGCCGTCTGGAGAAGGGCTGTCAGGCAGTCTTCCTGGCAGAACGCCAGCAACTCCTGCTTGTTCTCAAACCAGTAGTAGAGCTTGCCGACCGCGATGCCGAGTCGCCGGGCGATGTCCCGCATGCCGGCGGCATGGAAGCCCCGCACCCGAAACACATCGGACGCCGCACGGAGGATCTCCCTGCGCCGATCCCGAACCCGCGATTCCACAATCTGAACCATTGTTCAGATTCTACCTGACGGCCCCCGGAGAACAAGGGCCGCCGGACGCTACACTCCCCCCGTGGAGCTTCGCGAACGCATCCTGACCTCCGTTCTCGACGCGGGCTTCGATCGAGCTGGTTGCATCCCCCTGTCCATGGCAGGCGACGCGGGCTATGGGGAGTGGATCGGGCAAGGCATGCACGGCGAGATGGGGTACCTGGCGCGGCATGCGGAGGCGAAGGCCGACCCCGCGACCGCGTTCCCGCTCTATCGCACCGTCGTCGTCGCAGCGCTCGAGTACGGAGAGAGCGTGCCTCCGTCCCGCGATCCTCGTCTCGGCAACATCAGCCGCTACGCTCTCGGCGACGACTATCACGAGGTCCTCAAGCAGCGACTGTCGGCGGCAGCGGATCGGATCCACGAAATTGAGCCCGACCTGGTCACCCGCACCTTCGTCGACACGGGGCCTTTGAACGAAAAGCTCATCGCCGCCCGGGCTGGGATCGGATGGGTCGGTCGACACACCAATCTCATTGACCGGGAGCGCGGTTCCTACCTCTTTCTGGGGTTGCTGCTGGTCAGTGCGGAGCTTGAGCCCACGGGCCCCGAGGAGGTGGACCGATGCGGCCTATGCACGGATTGCATCCCGGCGTGCCCGACCGGGGCCATCGTGCGGCCATATGTGCTCGACGCGCGCCGCTGCATCAGCTATCTGACGATCGAGTTGAAGGGACCGATTCCGCGCGATCTGCGGCCGTATATCGGCAATCGCATCTTTGGATGCGACGACTGTCAGGAGGTCTGTCCCTGGAACCGTTTCGCCACGAAGTCTCCACCGGAGAGCCTTGCCTCCAGGCCGGGGCTTCGGGACACCGATCTCGCCACCTGGCTGGCTCTGGACCGCGACGCCTGGAAGGAGCTGTTCCGGGGGTCGCCGGTGAAGCGCCCGGGCTACGCCGGGTTTCTCCGCAATGTCCTGGTTGCGACGGGTTGCTCCAACGATCGAACGCTGGCTCCCTCAGTTCGGGCGCTCCTGACCCATGGGGAACCTCTGGTCCGGGCCCACGCGGCGTGGGCAGCAGGTCGCCTGGGTGACAGCGACGGGTTACGAGCCTGCCTGCCCCAGGAGAACGCTCCCGGAGTGAGGGAGGAGATCGCAGCCGCCCTGCAATCACTGAGCGACGGCACCTCACCTGATGCCAGCGGCAGATAAGGCGACGGCGCCAACTCAGGAGTTCCTGGTCCGGCAAGTATCGAAGCCTCAAGCTCCTTAATGCAAGTGGCTTAAGTCCTGTTCAGGCGACGGTGCTCTGAGGAAAAGAAATAATTTGATATGAAATCGACCAACAAACCGCTCTATAGGTTGGCGGGTGCACAAGTGGCGCCCGACGGGATCACCCCCGAAGAAGGACTGATGTGAAGGTCTTGCGGATGGCTGACTGCAAGACCATTGGTGGGCGTCTTTCTTCGGGGGCTCCTTTTTGCCCGCGCCGAACGACTCTCAGGCGGGGCTTACCCCGTGCCCCGCCCGATCACCCCCTCGGAGCCGGCGTCGCCGGGAGATCCAGCATGGTGCGGAAACCCGGC
>JABSRK010000118.1 GCA_013213915.1 Planctomycetota bacterium | reverse complement strand
AGGTGAAGCGTCCATCTTCGTGTTCGAATCGCTGCCGCGCGCGTCGCGGGATGAACACAGGATTCGGCGTCGGGCTGGTGGCGATGGTGAACACGGCCACGGGCTCTCCCGTCTGGCCGTCGACGACGCGGCCCTCGATACGTGGGCTCGGCGTCATCTCGATGTTGACACCTTCGTCGCCGGCGTTGGCTGGCTTGCCGTTGGCGATCTGGTATCCCCTCGCGGTGGCGGAGAGCACGTACCGCGCCTCCAGCAGACCGGAGAGCACGAAGAGCCCGCGGGCGTCCGTGGCGACGGTCTCGACGTGGAATGCCCGGGCGGCGCCGACGTTGTTGTTCACGGGGCGACGGTTGTTCACTGTGCCGCGGTCGCGGTCGCGGTCGGGTTCCCCTGGAAGTGCCTGCCCACCGGTGTCAGCGGGTGGCGGAATGCGCGTCCGGTCGATCCGACCCCGCTGGGGCATCATGCTGACGACGCGGGCGTTAACGAGCGCCCCCTCGATGGCTTGGCGGGATGCGCGGTCCGTGACGATGCCGCGGATGGTGAAGCCCTCGCTGAGAACGAAGTTCACGGCCGAGACACCCTCAGTGAGGTTGAGGCCGTTACGGCCTTCGGTCGCGTAGCCGATCTTGTGGACCATTATGCGTTTCAGACCGGGCCTCAAGTGCTCCACGGTGTAGGTGCCGTTCAGGGTGGAGTAGCCCGTGCGTTCGGGCGTCATGCGCGGGTCGATGCTCGACACGTTCAGGTCGTAGACCGTGATTTCGGCTTCATTGAGGGGAACGCCGTCCGAGTCGACGATGGTTCCACTGAGTTCCACGCCTCCCCCCAGCTTGATCCTCTGGGTCAGAGAGCGGGGTATGGCCGGTTCGATCGGATGTACGCGGACGGTGGTAAATGCGTCATGTTCGGCTCGGATCACGTACGCCTCTTGCAACTCCAGGTTCTCGAAAGAAAACCGGCCGTCCTCAGCTGTCACGAGTTCGAGCAGGGTCTCGCCGTCTTGGGGACGGGACGTCACCTGGCTCACGTCGTGAATCAGGGCGACCCGTGCGTTCGCGAGGGGGTCGTCGTTCGGATCGACCACTACACCGCTGGCGACGAGCCCCGTGGCCGCGCCATCGAGGCGCTTGCTGGCTACCGCCCTGTCGTTAGCGGCGGTGAAGCGAGATGTGGCGAGGCCCTTGGTGTCGGGGGGAGTCGCCGGCTCTGTCGAAGGCTCGGCCGGAAGGGGACTCTCGTCGGGCGTAATGCTGGCAGAGCGGCTCTTCTCGTCAGCTTCATCGAAGAAACCGCCGAGCATCAGCCCTGCGCCCACGAGCGCGAGCACCAGGGTCGCGAGGACGGGGACGATCGCTCTGTTCATGGCCAACTCCTTCTCACGGGGCAGACATACTGCCGGGGGGTTGGACGCTTCCGGCCCCTCCCATCTTCCCCCAGATCCCTGAGATTCTCACCCCGTCAGAAGCTAAGTGCTTTGGGACACTTACAAGACGACGCCGGCATCGTGCAGACACCGGCGTCAATACCCGCGCCAGGACTTGAACCTGGGACCCGGTGATTAAGAATCACCTGCTCTGCCAACTGAGCTACGCGGGCGAAGAGGCGCAGAAATTACCACGGCTACCGGCCACGGCAAGAAGGCCGCGCGCGCAGCGTGCGGCCTTCTTGATCGGAGGGAGGATGAGGGGAATCGAACCCCCGGCCTCCAGTGCCACAAACTGGCGCTCTAACCAACTGAGCTACATCCTCCGTATGGCGGAGGCGAAGCTATCAACGGCCCCGACGGCGGTCAATCAGGAAGGGGCGTGGAGGGCGCATCGTCGTCAAGTGAGGCATCCAGATCCTCGCCGGCTTCTTTCGCTTCCTGGAGGACCCGACGGGCCTCTTCCACCTTCCCGGCCGGGACGCAGACCGTGCATCCTACGAGCCCGGTCAGCTGGCCGTAGGCAGCGAATTCATCCTTGAGTTGCGAACCCGGTGTCGTCGTCGGGATGCCCGCCGCCTCGAGGTAGCTCGCGAGCATCTGGGCCAGCGCGGGGCTGGGCACCTGAATCAACTCCACGAATGCGTCGGGGTCGCTTTGCTTGTCACTCATGGTGCTCCTCTCATGCCATGATCGGGCGTACGAGCTTGCCGTGGACGTCGGTCAGCCGGTAGCGCCGCCCCTGGTAGCGATATATGAGGCGTTCGTGGTCTATCCCGAGAAGATGAAGGAGGGTCGCGTGGAGATCGTGTACGTGGACCGGGTTCTCCGCCACGTTGTAGCCCCATGGGTCGGTCTTGCCGTAGGTGATGCCCGGCTGGATCCCGCCGCCCGTAAACCACCACGTGAAGCAACGGGGGTGATGGTCGCGACCGTAGGTCTTCTCGTTGTATTTGCCCTGGCAGTACGCGGTGCGGCCGAACTCGCCGCCCCACATGACGAGCGTGTCCTCCAGGAGCCCACGGCGCCGGAGGTCCTTGATCAGCGCGGCTTGTGGCTGATCCGTCTGTCGAGCCTGTTTCCTGATCTCGTTCGGGAGATTGCCGTGGCCGTCCCAGCCGCGGTGGTATAGCTGGATGAAACGCACGTCCCGCTCGCACAGCCTCCGGGCGAGGAGGCAGTTGGCCGCGAACGTCCCCGGCTTCGTGACGTCGGGGCCGTACATGTCGAGCGTCGCCCGCGACTCGTCTGAGAAGTCTACGAGTTCGGGCACTGACATCTGCATGCGGTATGCCGTCTCCGCCTGGGCGATCCTCGCCTTCACCTCGGGGTCGAGGGAGTGCTCGAACGCGACCTCGTTCAGCTCGGCGGTGGCGTCGACCATGGCGCGACGCTCCTTGGCTGACACCCCTTCTGGGTTGCTGAGGAACAGGACCGGGTTGTTGCCGCCACGGAAGCGGACGCCCTGATGGTCGCTGGGAAGAAATCCCGACCCCCACAGCCGGTCCGAGAGGGTCTGCATGTTGCCCGAGCCGCGGCTGATCATGACGACGAATGCCGGCAGGTCCTGGTTCGCTCGGCCGAGCCCGTAGCTGAGCCAGGACCCCATGGACGGCCGCCCCGGGTTCTGGTTGCCCGTCTGCATGAACGTGACACCGGGCTCGTGGTTGATCGCTTCGGTATGGATCGAGTGGACGAAACAGAGGTCCTTGGCCTGTCCGGCGGTGTGCCGCATCAACTCGGAGATCTCGACGCCGTCGGTGTTGTTCTCGTAACGGTCGAACCGGAACGCTGACGGGACCAGTGGCAGCTTTGACTGCCCGCTGGTCATGCCCGTGATGCGCTGGTTGTTGTAGATCTCCGGCATCTGCCGGAGGTCCTTGCCTGCGTCCTTCTTGAGTTGCGGTTTGTGGTCCCACAGGTCGAGGTGCGACGGGCCGCCCATCATGTGCAGGTAGATGACGCGTCGGGCCCGCGGCTGGTGATGGGGTTTGCCGAGGACGCTGCCGGTCGGGTCCTCGTGCCCTGCGAGAAGGGAGGCGAGCGCTGCGGACCCCAGGGCGCTTCCGGCGGCGCGTCCGAAGAACTGGCGCCGGGTGAGGTTCCTGAAGTACTCGTCGATCGGATGGGTCATCGGTCGGTTCAGTTCAGGACGATGGTGGCGTCCAGGGAGAGGATGGTGTTCGCGACCATGGTCAGGGTCGCGAGCTTCACGGGGTCGTGGTCTTTCGGGAGAGGAGACTCGCCGATGGCGAGTAGCTTCTTCGCCGCTTCCGGGCTCTTGGCGAATCCGGCCATGAATCGGTCGGCGGCGCGGTCGAGGATCTGCTGCTCGCGGGCCGTCGGTCTGCGCCCGGTGCAGCGTCGGAACATGGCCGCAGCGCTCATGTCGCGCTGCGCCAGCACGCGGGAGGCCTCGACGAACTGATCGTCGTTCCACAGCACGAGCGCCTGCAGCGGCGTGTTGGTCACGCCCCGGCGGACGACACAGAACTCGCGCGTCGGGGCGTCGAAGGTCGCCATCTGGGGACTGGGCGAGGTCCGCTTCCAGAACGTGTACAGGCTGCGTCGGTACAACCCGTCACCCGTGTCGCGCTTGAAGACCTGGGTGTTGGAACTCCCGCCGATGGACACCTCGCGCCACAGGCCGGGGGGCTGGTATGGCCGCGCGCTCGGGCCGCCGATGCGCTCGACGAGGAGATCGGCCACGTAGAGCGCTTGGTCGCGAATCAACTCGCCTTCGAGGCGCCGACGCGGGAACCACGCGAGCAGTCGGTTCGCCGGATCCACGGCTGCGGCGTCGGGTCGCCGCCGTGACGACTGACGGTACGTGGCGCTGGTGACGATGCGTCGCATGAGTGCCTTCTGGTCCCATCCGGATTGGACGAAGGTCACAGCTATCCAGTCGAGCAGGTTCAGGTGGCTGGGCCACGACGACTGGTGCCCGAAGTTTTCCATCGTCTGGACGATGCCGGTGCCGAACAGCATCTGCCAGATGCGGTTGACGTGAACCCGCGCCACGAGGGGGTGACGGGGATCGGTGAGCCAGCGGGCGAATCCAAGCCGGTCGTTGGGTACCCCTTCGGGCAGCGCTCCGCCGAGCGCCTTCGGTGGCCGCCGCTTTACGGGCCTGTTCTTGTCTGGCGTCTCGTAGCTGCCACGGGTCAGTACGTAGGTGTCTGTCGGTTTGGGGAGCTCCTTCATGACCAGCACGGGGACTGTCTGCTTCGCCAGCGCCGCGACCCTGGCGGTGAGTCTCCTCTCCTCACGCGCCAGCGCGGCGTAGGTGGGGGAGCGTGTGCTCGAGATGGCGCTGGTGAATCGGCCATCGAGGCCCTTCTCGCGGTCGTCCTTGGGGATCAGTGCGGCTGGGCCGAGGGCCGTGGGGTGGTCCGCGGGTGAGTCCGCCCGGTAGTAGACGCCGGCCGGCCCTCCATTGTTGATGATCTTGACGACGAGCACGTTCTCCCCGGCCGGCAGGTTGATCGCCACGCGCTCCTGGTCGGGTAGGACGCCACGCAATGCCTTGTTGGCGTGGATCTCCTTGCCGTTGAGGTAGACCTTGATGGCGTCGTCGCTGCCCAGCGACAGATTCAGCTTGCGAGGGACCGGCGTACGCAGGGAGCGTCCGAAGTAGAAGGCTCGCCGTTCGCCTCCGAGGGCCTTGGCGACGCCGTCCTCTATGTCGGGGCGATGCTTCCACTTGACCTCGGGGTCGGTGGGGACGCCTGTCGCCCGTTCGGGGCCGTGGGCCTTGTCGTAGGCTTGATCGAAGGTGCCATTGAACGGCCCGGCCTCGAACCAGTCCGAGGACACGATGGGGAACGCGTCGAGAGCGTTCTTCGCTGCACCGAGAGACACCCGAGGGCGTCCGATGGTGTGCTGGCTGTGGATGCTCTCGCAGGCGACGGTGATCTCGATGCGCGTGCCGCCCGGAAAACCGAACGGCTTCTTGGCGACCAGCAGAGCGGTTCGTGACTCGCCTTTCCGATTGTGTCCCTCGACGGCCCAGCCCGCCGCGTCGGGCCTCAGCACGTTCAGGACGTCGAAGTCGCCGTTCGGTTGCTCGTGGTCGGCCCAGGCCCAGGCCATCTCGACGTCGCGAGTACGCGACGGATGAGCGACAGAGATGGCCTTCACTGCGACGTGGCTCACGACGGCGTTGCCGTTGCTGGCGAGGCCGACGCTCCCGTGTTTGAACTTCTTGTCGCCGAGCGCCTCGAGGCGGACCAGGCTGAGGTCCGTCGCCTCGGTTCGCAGCACGAAGGTGTAGGTCTCTCGGGCGAGCCGCTTACCCTTGGCGCGAACCGATCCGTCCTTCAGGCGCTGGACCTTGGTGCCGTGCTTGGTCTTGATGTCGATGAGCCGGGCGTCGGCCCACGCGATGCCACGGCGTGTGCGGAACCTCTCCTCCCACCGCGTGATCTCTTCGAGGACCTTGGCGGCAGCGCCATCGAGCTTCTCGCGGGCCTTTTCGAGCTCGGCCTCGGCGGCTTTGACCTGCTCCTCGAGATCGTCAGGTCGATAGAGCAGCCGCGCGGGGTATGCCTGCGCCTGCTCGAAGTTGGCTGGGTAGACGCCGCGTTCTTCGACCGAGTTGAAGAAAGCGAAGAGGCTGTAGTAATCCTCCTGGGTGAAGGGGTCGTACTTGTGATCGTGGCAGCGAGAGCAGGTGAACGTCAGTCCCATGAACGTGGTCGCGATCGTCTCGATCCGATCGGCGACGGCCTCGATCCGGTACTCGGGGTCGAGCGCACCCCCCTCGTCGTTGATGTTGTGCATCCGACAGAACGCGGTGGCGACGCGCTGGGAAACAGTCGGGTTCTCGAGTAGATCCCCCGCCAACTGCTCGACCACGAACTGGTCGTAGGGCATGTTCTCGTTGAATGCTCTGATGACCCACTCCCGGTACGGCCATCCCGTGCGGATGTTGTCGTGGTGGAAGCCGTTGGTGTCGGCGTAGCGGGCGACGTCGAGCCACATCAGCGCCATGCGCTCACCGAAGCGTGGGGATGCGAGCAACCGATCGACGAGACGTTCGTATGCCCCCGGGCGTGCGTCAGCCAGAAACGCGTCGATCTCTTCGGGGGTCGGAGGCAATCCTGTCAGCGCCAGGGTGACGCGGCGACAGAGCGTCAGCCGGTCAGCTTCCTCTGACGGTTTCAGGCCTTTGTCTGCGAGACGGGCCGCGACAAATCGGTCGAGACCTCCTCGCGTCGTCACGTCGCGGGCGACGTCAGGCGGCTTCGGAGCCTCCGGGGTGACGTAAGCCCAGTGCTTCTCGAATGGCGCGCCTTCCGCGATCCACCGTTCGAGCAGGGCGATCTCGTCCTTGCTCAGGGTGACACCCGAGTCCGCGGGCGGCATCCGGTCAGAGACGTCGCTGGCGTTGATCCGACGGACCAACTCGGACTGGGCGGGCTTGCCGGGGACAACCGGGTGGTGATCCTTCAGCGTGCCGGTGAGCCCTTCCCATGTATCGAGCCTGAGTCCGGCCTTGCGTTGCTGCGCGTCGAAGCCGTGGCAGTGGAAGCAACGGTCCGACAGCAACGGGCGGATGTCGCGGTTGAAGTCGATGGACTCCTGGGCGGAGGCGGGTAGGTGGACGACCACGCCCAGGGCAAACAGCAGGCGGAACGACTTGTCGATGGCAAGAACAGCTTAAGCGATGACGGTCACTCGTTGCCGAGTCGGAGGCAGCAACGCTTGTACTTGAGGCCGCTGCCGCAGGGGCACGGATCGTTGCGCCCGATCTTTGCGGCCAACCGGCGGTCCGGCTCATGCCGAGGGGGGGCGAGAACAGGCTGATCGGCGTCAGATAGCGCTTGGATGAAGGAGGGGCGCACGGCGTCGATCGTGTTGACCCACTCCCATTGGGTGGAGAGGCCCTCTGCCTCCGCGATGTGAAGCAGGACGTCCTCGAGCAGATCGATGATGTCGTCCCGGTACGGCTCGCTCCCGGTCAGCCGGGCGGGCAGCAGCTTGGACAGGAAGCCCCCCAGGTGTTCCCTGTCAATGTCCGCCGGGGCCATGGCCAGATCGTTGGCGAGGACGTAGACGAGCAGGTCTATCGCCTCGCGGAGGTTGTCACCCAGACGTTCTCGCCAGACAGACGCGCGAGGCTCGTCAAGGAACCCTGCGGCCAGTAGGCGGTAGCGATCGTGCAGATTGGTCGTCATCTCTGTCGTCGTGCGCCATGGTAGAAGGGGTTTCCGTGAACGCGAGGGACTTCTGCATTCTGGTGTGCCTGATGGCCGTTCGTCCGGCTTCCGGTCAGACCACCCCGTTCCGCATCGAGGTCGTCGATGGGGCGACGGGGCGGGGCGTTCCGCTCGTCGAGTTGGAGACGACGGGTGGGGTCCGGTACGTGACCGACTCGGCCGGCGTTGTTGCCTTCGGCGAGGTAGGGCTGCTGGGCGAGCGCGTCTGGTTTGCTGTGCGCAGCCATGGGTACACGCATCCCAACGACCGATTTGGCCGCTCTGGTGTCAGCCTCGCGACGCGACCTGGCGGGTCGGCGAAGCTCACGCTCGATCGCGTCAACATCGCCGAACGCCTGTACAGGGTGACGGGGCAGGGGATCTTCCGCGACACCGTCATGACGGGGGGTAAGTCGCCGATCAAGCAGCCGTTGCTGAACGGACGGGTCGTCGGCTCGGACAGCGTGCTCGCCATTCCGTTCGGTGGCCGTGTCCTGTGGTTCTGGGGAGATACTCACCGGGTGCGTCATCATCTCGGCCTGTTCGAGACGGCGGGCGCGTGGTCGGCGCTGCCCGGAACCGGGGGGCTGGACCCGTCGGTCGGCGTCGATCTCAACTACTTCACCAACAATGGGGGCTTTGCTCGTGCCATGTGCCCGATCGAGGGGCCGGGGGTCGTGTGGATCAGCGGCGTCACCATTGCGGACGACACGCTCGTCTGCCACTACTCGCGTCGCAAGGGCCTGGCCAGACCCCTCGAGAGCGGTCTGGCGCGCTGGAACAAGAAGCTCAATGTGTTCGTGAAATGGAAGCAGCTGCCGCTCACTGAGACCCGGCATATCAAGCATCATCCCGTGATCGTCGCCATGGGCGGGGAGCGGTGGATCGTCTCGGGCAGCCCGTTCCCTGAACTCCGCGTGCGGGCGACGCTCGCAGACGTGGGGACTCCCGACCGGTACCAGCGATGGGTGGACGGGCGATGGCAGCAGACGAAGGGCCCCGGCACGGCGACGCAGTACGTGATCACCGACACCGACACCGAACGGAAGATCCAGCCCCGCCCGGGTAGCGTTCGCTGGAACGCGCACAGGAAGCGTTGGATCGCCATCTTCGGGGAGGCGTACGGGGAGTCGAGCAATCTGGGGGAGACGTGGTATGCGGAAGCGGCGGAGGTCACGGGTCCGTGGACCCGCGCGAAGAAGATCGTCACCCACGATCGCTACTCGTTCTACAACGTCACCCATCACGACTTCATGGACAGCGCCGGCGGCCGCTACGTCTACTTCGAGGGCACCTACACCAAGATGTTCTCCCAGACCAGGGTCAAGACGCCGCGCTACGACTACAACCAGATCATGTACCGCCTCGACCTCGACGATCCCCGGCTGAAGATGCAGTGATGTCAGCGTGCCCGTTCAGGCCAGGTGCGGATGGTCGCGCAGTTCGTCCGGGGTGCCCTCCGCCAGGATTGCCCCCGACTCCATGATCACGATGCGATCTGAGATCTCGAGAGCCTCGTCCTGGTCGTGGGTCACGTAGACCACGGTGGAGCCTGTCTGTCGCTGGATGCGGCGGATGTCTCTGCGCATGCGAATGCGGAGCTTGGCGTCGAGATTGGACAGGGGCTCGTCGAGGAGTAAGACGTCCGGCTCCATGATGAGCCCGCGCGCCAGGGCGACGCGCTGCTGTTGCCCACCGGAGAGTTGTGACGGCCTGCGGTGCTCGAGTCCGTCCAGGCCGACCAGCTTCAGCACCTCCAGGGTCTTGGCATGGCGTTCGGGCTTGGTGATCCGGCGAACGCGTAGCGGGTACGCGACGTTGTCCATGACGTCCATGTGGGGCCAGACGGCGTAAGACTGGAAGACCATCCCGATGCGCCGGTCCTCGGGGGCGACCCACGCGCCCGACTCATCGAAGACCGTTCGGTCACCGATGGTCACCCGGCCGCTGTCGGGCACCTCGAGCCCTGCGATGAGTCGGAGCACGGTTGTCTTTCCGCAACCCGACGCGCCCAGCAGCGACAGGAACGAGCCCTCCTCGACGGCGAGGCCCAGGGCAAGCGCGTGGGGATCCTCGGTCTCTCACTCAAACCCGAGACCGACGACATGCGTGACGCGCCCTC
>JABSRK010000117.1 GCA_013213915.1 Planctomycetota bacterium | reverse complement strand
GATCGCAAGCCCGGTGTCCACGTCCCGAGCCGCCCCGCGTGCGACGGAATCCAGGATGAGTTGCGTCGCGAGGGGAGCCTGCGAGGCCAGCTTGTGCGCGAGGCCAAGCACCGTCTCCATCAGATCACCGTCGGGGACCACCCGGTTGACGAGACCGATCCGGTACGCCTCCTCAGCGCTGATGGGGTCTCCCGTCAGTAGTATCTCCAGCCCGCGACCACGTCCCACCAGACGGGGAAGTCGTTGTGTCCCACCGAAACCGGGGATGATCCCCAGGTTGATCTCCGGCTGGCCGACCCTGGCGCTCTCCGCGGCGTACCGGATGTGGCACGCCATCGCGAGCTCGAGGCCGCCCCCGAAGGCGAATCCGTTAATGGCGGCGATGACCGGCTTCGTCATGCCATCGATGACACCGCAGAGCTGCTGGCCGTCCTGGCTGTAGGACCGCAACATGAGCGCGCCCATCTCCGACATCTCCTTGATGTCAGCGCCGGCGGCAAAGGCAGGCTTTTTCGCCTCCGGCGAGCCGGTCAGGATCACGCATCCCACGTCCGGATCATCGTCCAGGGTCACCATGGCGCCCAGCAGGCCCTCGATGACCTCGCTGTTCAGCGTGTTCAGCTTGTCCGGGCGGTTGATCGTGACGACCCCCACAGGGCCGTCGACCGCGATCTCCACCAACTCCGGACCCTTCGCTTCGGGCTGCACGTCCTCCGCCATCACTCCGCTCCCTTCACGATGGCCACCTTGGTCATGACCACCTCCGCGAGCGGACGATCGCTACCGTCGCGATCGACAGAAGATATGGCGTCGGCCACGTCCTGCCCCTCGGTGACCTTGCCGAAGGCCGTGTACTGGCCGGTCAGGTGCGCCGTATCCGCAACACAGATGAAGAACTGGCTGCCGGCAGAATTCGGATCCTGCGAGCGCGCCATGCCGAGTACCCCCTTCATGAACGGCTCGTCATTGAACTCCGCGTCGACGTTCCAACCCGGACCTCCCGTACCCATGCCTTGCGGGCACCCCGTCTGCACCATGAAATCGGGGATGACCCGGTGGAACACGAGCCCGTCGTAGAAGCCTTGCTCAGCGAGCTTGACGAAGTTGTCCACGTGGGCTGGCGCCTTGTCGGGCCACAATTCGAGCTGGATGTTGCCTTGAGAGGTCTCGATCGTCGCGGTTGGATTCATGGTTGGCCTCAGGGAGTGCGGGACCCCAGCACCCGCGCGGTCTCTCGTCCGGGGAGAGCAGAGCTGGGGCTCTGCGATTCCTCTTTTCCTCAGGGGCAGAGCCGGCGCTCTGCGGTCGCCTACTTGCCGCTCTTATTGACCTCGGGATTCTCGTAGCCCTTGGGCAACGCGACGCGGACACGCTTCAGCTTGATGGCCTTGAGCGGGCGATCCTGCTTACCGACGCTGACGTTGCTCATGCGGTCGGCGACATCTTGCCCTTCGAGCACGCGCCCGAAGGCGGTGTACTTCTTGTTGAGGTGTACGGCGGCGGCGACGCAGACGAAGAACTGGCAGCCCGCGCTGTTGGGCGCGCCGGTCTTCGCCATGCCGAGCACGCCCTTGCTGAACGGCGTGTCGTTGAACTCGTCAGGGATCGTGTATCCCGGTCCCCCTGAACCATCGCCCTTGGGGCAGCCGGTCTGGACCATGAAGCCCCGGATCACCCGATGGAACAGCTTGTCGTCGTAGAACTGCTTTTGGGCGAGCTCGACGAAATTCGCCACGTGGTTCGGTGCCTTGTCCGGCCACAGCTCGACCACGATCGCCCCCATGCTGGTCTCCAGGGTCGCGATGGGATTGTTGCCGGCCTGGATAGTGAAGACGATCTGGTTGCTGCGTGTGCCTTTCAGGGGGCCGCTGCGGCCCTTCCAGACCAGGTAGATGGCGCGCGCCTCGCCTGCGAACTCCTCGGGAAACGTCATGCGCACGGTCGCCGAGAACGTCTCCTTCGGATGCAAGGCGATGCCGCCTGTGGGTGTCTTGCCGAGGACGTTGGCCCATTCGCCGGGCCAGTCCCCATCAGCGTCTTTCGGAGGCACGGCGCACAGGAACGCCTTCTTCCCCACCAGCGAGGAACGGCTCACTTGGGGACCGGGCTTCTCGCCCTCGTTGGTGAGGGTGAGAGTGACCTCGATCTCCTGGCCCGAAAAGACCTGGGTTCGCGCGGCCGCCAGGGTGACCGTGTACGGCCCCTGCTTCGCGTCTTCCTGGGCGCCAGCAGGGACAGCGGCGACCGCCATCCCGGCTACGAGCAACAACAGACGGGTGCGAGTCATCTCTACGACGCTCCTTCGAACGAAACGGCGAGCCCCTGCCCGCCGCTGATACACAGGCTGGCCAATCCGCGCGCAGCGCCCCGACGGCGCATCTCGTGCAAGAGTGTGACCACGATGCGACACCCCGTCGCTCCGATGGGGTGCCCGAGGGCGATGGAGCCCCCGTTCACATTCAGACGATCCGGATCGAGGCCCAGCTCGCGATCACATGAGATGACCTGAGCCGCGAAGGCCTCGTTGAGCTCGATCAGCGCGTACTCGTCGAGACTGCGCTCCGTACGCTCCATCAACCGACGCGTCGCAGGCACGGGCCCCAGACCCATGAACTTCGGGTCGACACCGGACGCCTGCCATGCTTCCAGGCCGGCGAGCGGAGCAAAGCCACGGTCAGACGCCGCGTCCTCACTCATCACGAGCACCGCGGCCGCGCCGTCGGTGATGCCCGACGAGTTCCCGGCCGTGACGGTGCCCTCTTCGACGTCGAACACGGGCGCGAGCTTGCCGAGGGCTGCTGCCGTCACGCCCGCACGCGGGTGCTCGTCGGTGTCGTACACGGTCTCTTTACCCTTCCGGTCGGTGACGGTGACGGGCACGATCTCGTCGGTAAATCGCCCGTCCGCCATGCTCGACTCGGCGCGGTTCTGCGAACGGGCAGCGAACGTGTCCTGCTCATCGCGGGAGATCTCGTACCGCTTGGCCAGCGCCTCGGCCGTCTCCCCCATGAGCTGACCCGCCATCGGGCAGGCGAATCCGTCCTGGTACATGGCGTCCACCATCGGCTGGTGCCCCATCCGGTACCCGAGCCGCGCCTTGGGCAGCAGGAACGGGACCTTGGTCATGGACTCCATACCGCCTGCGACCACGCAGTCAGCCTCACCGCCGGCCACCATGCGCGCCGCCTGGATAATCGACAGGAGCCCCGAGCCGCACGCCATGTTGGTGGTCGACGCCGGGGCCTCCTGGGCAATACCGGCAGCGATCGCCACCTGGCGGGCCGGGTTGGGACCGAGACCAGCCTGGCGCGCGCAGCCCATGATCACCTCGTCCACCTCGCTGCCGTCCACACCGGCGCGCTCGAGCACGCCCGACACCGCACGCGCACCGAGATCCACGGCGGTGAGGTCCTGGAATTGCCCCAGGAACTTGCCGATCGGTGTACGGGCGGCGTGGGTCAGGACGACGCGGCGCATGCAAACTCCCGACGTTGGAAAAGCACCTCTCTCGCGCTGAGGGGGGCCCTCACCATAACAACGGCACCCCGTTCCTCAACCTCTCGGGATGACCCTCAAGATGTTTAATGATATAGACTTACGTACTGCAATTGGGTGCTCGGACGCAGTCGCGCTACGATCGTCTTCCCGCCTGGAGATCCCGCATGGTCCCCCGCACCGTACTCCTGTTCGTCCTCTGCCTCGCGACGCTGCCCGCCCAGGGTGAAGTTCGGCTCCAAGCCGCCGACGGGCAACCCCTGTCCGGACTGTACTCGGCGCCCAAGGGCGCGCCCCGCGGTGGCGTCCTGCTGCTGCACATGTACCGCAGCAACCGCACCGCGTGGCGTCCGATCGAAAGCCGGCTCGCGGCCGCCAGGTTCCACGTCCTCGCGCTCGACTTGCGCGGACACGGCAAGAGCAGCAAGGACGCTCAGGGCAATCCCGTGGATGTGTCCCGGGCTCTCACCAACGACCCCAAGACCAACCCGTTCCTGAAAATGCACCTCGACGCGAAGGCAGGGATCGACCTGCTGGTGAAGCGCGGGGCTCCCGCAGACCGGCTCGCGGTGGTGGGCGCGAGCGTCGGCTGCTCGGTCGCGTTGCACGCCGCGCACGTGTACCCCGACGCCGTAACGGCCGCCGTCCTGATGACTCCCGGCATCGAGTACCTCGGTGTGCCATCCGTCCAACACGCCAAGAGCTGGGGTAATCGCCCGGCGCTCATCCTCTCCTCCGTGGAGGAAGCTGACCGAGGTGCGCGTCCCCTGAAAGCCGCCATGACCGGGGAGGACGTGAAGATGCTCCTCATCCCGGAACGTGGCATCCACGGGACGCGCATGTTCGGCCGCGTCGCCACTATCGAGGCCGATATCATCGAGTGGCTGCAGGCGGCGCTCGTGACCAACCTCGAGCTGAAGGTCCCGGTCACGAAGGACCTGTTCATCGACGGCGCGTTCGAGGCAGACGAGGGGGCGGGCGCGACCCGCATCGCGGTCCCGCTGGCGGCTGGAAAGAACGCCACCGTTCGGATCTCGCGAAATCGGAAGCATCTCGTCATCGGCTTCGACGTTCCCGAACGCTACCTGCGGCGGAACGAGGTCATGGTGTACGTGCACGGTGGGCCGGACGAGGCTCCCGCGCCGACCCCTCGCACCTTCAAGATCTCGTTCAGCCCAGCGAACCCCGAGCGCCGCCCGTTGTTCCAGTGGCAGGGAACCGAGGAGGGCTCCTGGAAGGAAGTTCCGACGCGGGACCTGCAGGCGTACGGCCAGACCCGCGACCGCTCCCGCTGGACGGCAGAGATCGCCATCCCGCTCTCCAAGGTCCTCCCCGAGGATGGGCCGAACACCCTCCGCCTGGCCTTCCAGGTCAACGGCCAGAAGGCTGAGCAACAACGGTTCTACCCGCCCTCTCCGACGATCCCCAACGTTCCCAAGCTGTGGGTCCCCTCCAAGGTCGCGGAGCTGTAGGCCCGGGCGTCGTGGGAGCTCCCCGGCCGTCCATCTACGTCGTGATGACACGCCTTCTCACCGTTTTCGTGCTGGTCGTCACAACGGGTACCTGCGCCGCTCGGCCCGCGATCCCCGCTTCATACCCCCCTGGTCTACGCCCGTTCCGCTCATAACATGACCTCACCATGGCCCGCCCACCCATCGAGGTCGTCGTTCTCGGCACCAGCAGCGCCGCACCCACGGTAAAGCGCGGGCTGTCCGCGACCGTCCTCATCCGCGAGGGCGAGACGATCCTGTTCGACTGCGGCGAGGGGACGCAGTTCAGGATGCTCGAGGCCGAGATCCCGCGGAGGAAGTTCCACCACATCTTCATCAGCCATCTCCACGGCGATCACGTGTTCGGGCTCGCCGGCCTGATCTCGAGCCTGAACCTGGGCCAGCGTGAATACACCATGCACCTGTGGGGTCCGCGTCCCCTGAAGAAGTACATCGACTTCGTCACCCGCTGGCCGCGCCCGACCCGTCTCGGGTTCGAGATCCACGTCCACGAGTTCGCGCCCGGACACGAGGGTGTCGTCTGCGAGGCGCCGGAGTGGACGGTGACGTCCCTCCCCCTCGACCACACGGTCCCGGCCATGGGCTACCGGTTCGAGGAGAAGGAGCTGCCCGGCGTGTTCGACGGTGAAAAGGCCGACGCCCTCGGGGTTCCGTTCGGTCCCGAGCGCGCGCGCCTGCTGCGTGGCGAGTCCATCACCTTGGACGACGGAACCGTCATCGATCCGGAGGGCCTCGTCGGCGAGCGGCGCCCCGGCCGCACCATCGCCTACTGCACGGACACCGGCGTCTGTGAGAATGCCGTGCGTCTCACGCGCGACGCGGACCTCCTCCTCCACGAGTCCACCTACGGTGACGAATTCGAGGGGATGGCGAGGGACCGCAAACACTCCACCATCCGCCAGGCCGCCACCGTCGCGAAGGAGGCGGGCGCCCGCCACTTCGTCGCCACCCACTTCAGCACCCGCTACGAGTTCCCCAAGCTGTTCCGTCAGATGGAGAAGGAGGGCCGCGAGGTCTTCCCCGACCTTCAGATGGCCCACGACCTCATGCGCATCGAGGTGCACGACCGGGTGTCGTGAGCCCGCGTGGTGCACAGCACCACGACCGCGGTCACTCCCCGGTTCCCTCCCAGCGGCGGAACAAGTCGTGGGCGACACCGAGCTGGTCGAGCACCTTGCCTACGGTGAAGTCGACGATGTCGCCCACGGATTCGGGCCGGTGGTAGAACGCCACCATGGGCGGCAACACGCACGCTCCGAGGCGCGCGAGACGGGCAAGGGTCTCCAGGTGTCCTTCGTGCAGGGGCGTCTCCCGTGGCACGACGACGAGGTTCTTGCGCTCCTTCAGGCACACATCCGCCGCGCGCACGATGAGGTTCGACGACAGGCCCCAGGCGATCGCGGACGCCGTGTGCATGCTCGCAGGGATGACCACCATGGCGTCCAGCGGGTAGCTGCCGCTCGCAGGACCGGCGGCAATGTCCTTGTGGTCCCAGACCCGATCCGCGAGCTCCCGAACGTCCCCCCACGAACGGTCCGTCTCGATGTCGAGGGTCCGGATCGCAGCGGGAGATGCGACCAGGTGCGTCTCGATGTCAGCCCGCGCACGCAACTCTTCCAGCAGGCGAACGCCCATGATCGGGCCCGAGCCGCCCGTGAGACCGATGAGGAAACGTTTCTTGGACATGACGTGTCGGCTATCAGTCTAGCGCCGCGACCGAATCGGCGAACAGGGCAGCCGTGTGATACTCACCGAAGCCGCAGAACATGGCGTCGCGATAGAAGCGTTCGACGGGATACTCGCGACTGAATCCGTAGCCTCCGTACACCTGGACGCAGTCGTCCGTGACCTGGTTGGCGACGCGGGCAGCGAGATGGCGAGCCTGCCTCGCGACGTGAGCGAAAGGCTGCCCCGCGTCCATCATGCGGGCCGCGCCGTGCACGAGTCCCCGCGCACCCTCGATGCGGGCGTCGCCGGTCGCCAGCTTCTCCTGGATCGCGGCGAAGCGGCGTAGCTCGAGCTTGAACTGCTTGCGCTCCTCGGAGTAGCGCACGGCGTGGTCGAGGGCCCCGCGCCCCGCCCCCACGAGCAACGCGCTGACGCATATCCGCGACACCGCGAGCACCCGACCGACGAGGTCGGCTTCACCGATAACGTGCCCGGGCGCGCCATCCAGCGCGAGCGCACCCCACTCGAATCCGTGTAGCCCGATCGCCTCCACCGGCCCTTGGTGAGATACGCCTGCAGCGTCACCGGCCACCATCGCGAGGACCTCCCCGTCGCCACGCCGCGCGCGCACCAGGTAACAGCCTGCCCGTCCCGGGAACGGCACGACGGTCTTGTGCCCACGGAGGATCACCTCCGAACCGTCCCCCTCGGCGATGCAATCGACGGCCCAGTCCTCCTCCGCGAGGGCGGGAGCGCCGAGGGCAGCCCCCAACGCCAGGCTTTCGAGCCATTGGCCCTGCGCCTGATCGTCGCCAGAAGCGACGATCGCATCGGTGACGATTCCGTGGGCGCACGCCAACGCGCCCCACGGCACCGGCCGCGCGCGAGAGCTTCTCGATGACGATCACCTGGCCGACACACCCGGCCCCCGCGCCCCCCAGCTCGTCGGGCACGGCGACGCCGAACAGGCCGAGCTCCGCCAACTCGTTCCACAGGTCTTCCGGATGGGTTCCAGCGTGGTCGAGGGCTTCGTGACGCGGCATGACGACGTCGGTCGCGAACTCGCCGACGGCCTGCGCGATCATGGTCTGCTCTTCGGTGAGCAGGCTGTCGAGTGGAGAGGGTTCCATCATGCGTCCTCTCTCCGGGTCGTGACGGCGGTGCGAATCCAGTCAGCGAGCTCTGCGGTCGGGGTGCCGGGTCCGAAGATCTTGCCGATGCCCTCTGACTCGAGGGCTCGGACGTCGTCGGACGGGATGATACCGCCACCGACGAGCACAGTGTTCTGCAGCCCCTTCTCGTTCACCAGTTCAATCACGCGGCGGAAGAGCGGCAGATGGGCACCGGAGTGCACGGAGAGGCCGATCACATCGACGTCTTCCTGCAACGCCGCCTCGACAATCATCTCCGGCGTCTGATGGAGGCCCGTATAGATCACCTCCATGCCCGCGTCCCGCAGCGCAGCGGCGACCACCTTGGCGCCACGATCGTGGCCATCGCGGCCCGGCTTGGCCACCAGGACGCGGATCGGTCGGCTCATGATCTCCCTCCGTCGTCGGTCCGCAGGATATCCTCCGCCGCATCGTGCACGGAACGCTCGCCGGTCACGACCGCGTCGATCAGCGAGTCCGCCGCCGACCCCAGCAGCCGCTCGGAAACCAGGTCGCGCGCCGCGGCCGTCAGGCGTCGTCGGATACGGCCGCGCGCGAGATCGCCCCGTGCTCCTGACGACTCGAGCTCCGCGCGCCGTGCGCATAGCTTCTCGAGCAAATCACCCACACCGCTACCGTCCTTCGCCGATGTGAGCACGACCCGTTCTTCCAGGTCATCCGGTGGCTCGTGCAGCGATAACGATCCCACCAGGTCGGCGCGGACCTTCTCTGCCCTCACGTCATCCGCCTTGTTCACCACCCAGAGATCCGCGACCTCCATGAGTCCGCTCTTCATCGCCTGGATCGCGTCACCGGCACCCGGAGCGAACAGCACCAGCGTCGTCTCCGACTCGTGCGCGACCTCAACATCCACCTGACCAGCGCCCACCGTCTCCGTGAGGATCAGGTCGAAGCCCGCCGCGTCGAGAACGTCGAGGGCATCGCCGGTGGCCGTGCTGAGACCGCCGAGCGCGCCGCGAGACGCCATGCTCCGTACGAAGACTCCTTCGTCGCCGACATGGTCCGTCATGCGAACACGGTCTCCGAGCAGAGCGCCACCGGTGAACGGCGACGTCGGGTCCACTGCGAGCACGGCGATGCTCATGCCGTTGTTGCGCGCCGTGGCGACCAGCGCCGCGACCAGCGAACTCTTGCCGACGCCCGGCGCCCCCGTAACGCCGACGCGGTGGGCGCGCCCCAGGCGTGGCGCGATACCGCGGAGGAGGTTGCGGAAGCCGGGTCCGCGACTCTCCACGAGCGTCAACGAACGGGCGAGGGCGCGTCGGTCACCATCGAGCAACGGCTGGAGCAGGTCGGAGTCGTGGCCGGGCGTGCCCATGGCCTCACGATCTCCCCGTCTTGAGAGCGCGGGAGACCACCAGCCTCTGAATCTCCGTCGTACCCTCGTAGATCTCGGTCACGCGGGCGTCGCGCAGCATCCGCTCGCAATCCCCCACCTGGCCGGCGGGGCCAAGGAGCGAGACGGCCTCACGACACACCTCATTCGATGACCGGGACGCCACCAGCTTGGCCATGCTCGCCTCACGAACGTGTGGCTCGTTCCTGTCCCGCAGCTGGGCCGCACGCCACACGAGGAGACGCGACGCTTCGATACGGGTGGCCATGTCGGCGAATCGAAAGTCCACGTCCTGGCTCGAAAACACGGAGCCCTTCTCCGCGACCTTGCCGTCGAAGTGCGCGACCGCCGCGTCCAACGCTCCTTGCGCGATCCCCACGGCCTGCGTGGCGATGCCGATGCGTCCTCCGTTCAGGGTCTCGAGCGCGTAGTTGAAGCCGCGATTGAGCTCGCCGAGGAGGTTGTCCGCCGGCACGCGTACGTCTTCGAGAAACAACTGGACCGTCTCCGACGCGCGGATCCCGGTCTTGTTCTCCTTCTTGCCGCTCGTGAACCCAGGTTGATCCGTGTCGA
>JABSRK010000116.1 GCA_013213915.1 Planctomycetota bacterium | reverse complement strand
GCGACCAGGTCGGTGCTTACGCCGAGGGCGCCGCTCCTCCCCCGACGCCCAACCTGGACGCAATGGCGGCCAGCGGGGTCGTCTTCCGGAACGCGTGGGCGTACGCGACTTGCTCGCCGACGCGCGTATGCCTGCAAACCGGGAGGTACGGGTTCCGAACCGGGATCGGCTCCCCCATCGGCGGCCAGGGTGGGACGCCCGATCTGGAGGGTTATGAGACCACAATCCCCGAGATGCTCGACCTCGGCGAGACGGGATACGCCCACGCCTGCATCGGCAAGTGGCATCTCGGAAACGGCACGGGGAACTCGGCGCCCAACGTCATCGGCGGCTACGACCACTTTGCCGGACTGATCGGGGGCCAGGTGAACAACTACTTCGGCTGGCCGCGCACGGTGAACGGTTCCACGTCCCTCTCCTCGACGTACGCAACGACCCAGATCGTAGACGACACGATCTCGTGGATCGCGAGCGCTTCCGGCCCATGGTTCTGCGTGCTGAACTTCAACGCCCCTCACAGCCCCTGGCACACACCGCCGGCCGACCTCCACACGAGTGACCTCACGGGGCTGAACCCGGCCACGAACCCGCGCCCGTTCTACAAGGCCGCCGTCGAGGCGATGGACACGGAGATCGGACGCCTGTTGGCAACGCTCGGTCCCGTGCTCGCGAATACCGATGTCATCTTCATGGGTGACAATGGTACGCCGCAGCCGATCGCGGAGTCCCCCTTCGCACCTAACCACGCCAAGGGAACGCCGTACGAGGGTGGCGTCAATGTGCCGCTCATCGTGACGGGCCCGAGCGTCTTCCTTGGCGGACGCGAGGAGACGGCCCTCGTTTCGGTCGCCGACCTCGCACCGACGATTCTCGACATGACCGGAGGGCGGCGCGCGAACCACGTCCATCTCGACGGCACGAGCCTGCTGCCGTACCTGTTTTCATCAACGCAAGCGCCCCTGCGAACGCACGTGTTCAGCGAGCAGTTCGGCGGGCAACAGCCCGAATCGCCCGGCGCGTTCGCCGTCGCGCGAGACACGCAGCACAAGCTGATCGTGCGGTACACACCCAGCGGCACCAACGAAGAGTTCTACGACCTCCTCGCTGACCCGTTCGAAACGACTTCCCTGACGGGTGGACTGACCGGCACGCAACAGGCCGCGCTCCAAACCCTGCGTGACGTCATCACCGAGTTGAGGCACCCCAACAACTCCGTGACTCCGTACGGCGCTTCTGCGACGAGTTCGAACGGCTCGCCGTTGATCCAGGTCCTCGGCAACCCGTCCGTAGACTCGACCTACACCTGCAGCGTCGCGTCGGCGCCCGCAGGCGCCACGGCGCATCTGCTTCTCGGCACGTCGGACACGGAGTGGAGCGGTCTGCCGCTGCCGTTCGATCTCTCCACGGTGGGCGGCATGCCCGGCAGCTTCCTCTGGGCTTCGGCCGAGACGTACCTGACGGGTACGACCGATGCTTTAGGCAACCTCGCGCTCCCCGTGGTCGTCCCGGCCCATCCGCTCGCGATGACCGCGCACGTCTTCCATAGTTGGGTGATCGTTGACCCTTCCGCCTCGCTACCCTTTCCGTTCACCACATCGGACGCCCGGGCGGTCATCATCGGCGAGTGAACGACTGCCACGACGGACGCGGCAGTCGAGCGGCTCAAGCGCTGTCCTACGGCCAGATGTGGAAGTGGTCGAGCGCAAGGTAGGACGGGTTCGAGCCCATCGCGTTGAGCGCCACCTGCAGCTCCAGCAGGTGGCCGCTTCCGAGCTCGAGGACACGCTCGTTCGGCTGGTAGGTGGTGCCGTAGGGGTAGGCCACGCCTGGCGTAGCCGTCATCTCGATGTGCGTCCCCAGAACATGCGACACGCCGCGCAGCTGGGCGAAATTCGCCAACCGGTTGATGCTCTCCACGTACTGGCCGAAGTTGCTGATGAAGAGGAAGCCGGGGTAGAGGGAATCGCCTGTGAGCAGGATATCGGTGTCGTGGTCGTACACCGCGATGTGCGCGGATTGGTGGCCCGGGATCGGCACGATCTCGAGCATGCGACCACCGAGGTCGTAGTAGACGACCTGGTTCGGCCAGTTGGTGATTCCGAAGAAGCTCTGCACGGACGCCGTCGACGTCCCGACGACGGTCGTGTTCGGCTGCCCGTTGAACTGCCCATCCCCGGCGACGTGGTCACCGTGACCGTGGAGGTGCGCGACGACGAGTTCGTAGCTCGAGATACCGCTGGCAGCGGTCCACTGGTTCACGATCCCCTGGACCGTCGCCTGGGTTGGCATGGTCGAAGCGTTGGACACGGCGCCGGTGTCGAAGAGGATCGCGCGCTGTTGCCCGAGCAACAGATAGATGAAGGGCGCCTCGAAGTTGGCGCACATGTTCTGCCGGAGGATGTAGGTGTTCGCGTTGTACTGATGGACCTGTATCGGCGGGTCCTGGTTGCTGCCGCAACTGGCCGAGCCGTGGATCCACTGCGCCGGGAAGGCGCCGGGGCCGGGAATGCTGGAAGGCGTCCCCACGCTCTCCACAGCGACCGCGTTGGTGACGTACAGAGCGTTGTCGCCAGCGACAACGCCCTGGAACGTGTACTGCTGTTCCATCTGCACCCCCGAGGGGAGCGACACCGTCCACGGCACCGTTGCCGCGGGGTAGACGGTCGTGCATCCCGGGATCGTGATGCCAGCGAGAAGGAACAGGCTCGGGTCGAAGGGCGCGATGCTGCACGGGGCGAACGCCATGTCGCCGATCCCGTACGGGAGCGTCGTCTGGGCGCTCGCGTCGGGGATGCCCACCATCCCGAACAGCGCGAACGGCATCGGCAGCGATGTCCCCGGCGCCTGGTCGAGATGGAGCGTGATCGGTTGATCGAGTCCGACCTGGACCTGTCGGCGCAGGCCGCCGGCCGACCCGTTGACGAACAGGATGTCGGCGCCCGCCGTCCCGGCACCGGCTCCGAACGGCGGCCCGAACGGACACACCTCGATTCGGAATGCGTCCACCCCGGCCTCCACGATGGACGGAGATCCGAGGTCAGACGCGGTGAATCGCACCTGCAGCAGGTTGCTGAGGGATACGAAAGACGCGATCCGGTAGGACCGCACGACCCACATGCCGACGCTCTGGTTGTAGCTCTCCAGCGACGCCCAGCTTGCTCCCCCATCGTCCGAGATCTCGATCTCGAACGTGTCCTGCCCGGCGCTGGGGCCCTGGACGTTGTCGTACCAGATGGCAACCGAGATCCGTGCGTCCGTCAGCCCCGAAACGTCTATGACTGGCGACGTGAGCGTCGTCGAGCCACCATCCACGTCCGAGTTTCCGTCAACGTTGTCCGTGAGGTAGCAGTAGCCGGAGCCGCCGAACGCCGTCGCCGGATCGCCGCGGTCTCCCCCACCGATCGGGATGCCACGCTCCCACGCGCCGTCGCTCAACGTGGGTGAATTGGTGACCGTCCACCCGAGGTCGGTCTCGAAGTCGTCGCTCCACGCGGCGACGAGAGATCCGGGACTCGCGTGCGTGACATACGTCGTCGACGGCGCCGTTCCAGGCGCGACGATGGGGGAGCCGCCTCCCAGCGGACTGAACGTCACATACCAACTCAGGGTCGTGAAGCACGGGACAGCGGGGAGCGTCACCACATACAGGTCACTCATGGATGACGGGATCGCCATGACCTGAAACGGAGCGCCATCGACCGAGATCCGGAGGGCGCCGCTCGACGGCTCGACCTGCCCCACATGCGGGGTCACCCGCACGAGAACGCTGAACGGAGCGTCCGGCAGGACCTCGGTCGGCACACCATTGGGGAACGAAAGCGTGAAAGCCGGACCCTGGGCCGGTACGAGAGCGGATACCGCCAGCAAAACGAGGCATGCACGACATCGAAGGGGGAGCATTGAACCTAGCCTACAGCAGTGGTCCCGGCGGGGTCCGGGTGGTTAGGATGAATTCGTGGAACCGATCGAGGTCACCCCATGAGAGTCACGGTTCTGATCACCCTCCTCGGCTTAGTCAACGGCTGCAGCTCCGACTCGCAAGCTCCCGTCCCGACCCCGCAGCCCACCCCCCACGAGTCCAACAGCGCCCCGAAGGACCTGAAGATGGAAGACAGCAAGGTCAGGCTCTCCGACGAGGAATGGAAGAAGCGGCTGACTCCCGAGCAGTACTACGTCCTGCGTCAGGCTGGCACGGAGCGGGCCTTCACCGGCAAGTACGACAAGACAAAGACCCCGGGCACCTACGCCTGCGCGGCCTGCGGACAGAAGCTGTTCGTCTCCGACGCCAAGTTCGACTCGGCCTGCGGCTGGCCTGCCTTCTTCGCGCCGATGAAGAACGCCCTCACCACCAACGTGGACTACAACCTTGGATACGCCCGCACCGAGGTGCGCTGTGCCCGCTGCGACTCACACCTGGGCCACGTCTTCGATGACGGCCCGCCGCCCACCGGCCAGCGCTACTGCATCAACTCGGTCTGCCTCGTCCTGCGGGAGAAAAAGGACGACGGCAAGTAAGCCGGGACGCGCCTGAGCTGCGGGTTCCCCTGCAACTCATGCTCTGAGTGGCGACGTGACGCGGTCAGTTGCCCTTCGTCGCGCCGATGCAGTAGAGGTTCTGGCGGCCGCGGAAGTAGATGACGTCGCCGACGACCGCAGCGCTGCCGTCGATCGTGTCATCCAACTCATTGGTGGCGACGACCTCGGGCTTGGCGCCGGCCTTGATGACCTTGGTGACGCCCGTGCGGGAAGTGATGTAGACGTGGCCACCGGCTCCCACGGGCGACGCGTAAACCGTCCGCATGCCGGAGAGGCGCTCGCCCTCGTAGTGAGGCTCGCCGGTCTTGGAATCGACGCACGTAATGACGCCCGAGTTGCTGCGCAAGAAGTACAGGTTGCTCTGATAAAGCAGCGCGGACGGGACGTAAGAGGTGCCGCTGGCACGCTCCCAGAGGACGTTCTTGCTGTCGTCCAGGTCGCCCTTCGCGCCAGCCAGCTTGACGGCCTGGAACTTGTTGCCGCGGAAACCGCTCATGAGATACGCGATGCCGTCGGACACGATCGGTGAGGGGATGCAGTTGCTGGTCATGCCACGGAGCGACCAGATCTGCTTGCCGGTCTTCAAGTCGTAGCCGCGTGACGCCCGCGTCGCCGTGACGAGGACCTGCGCCTTGCCGCCGACCATGGCGACCTGGGGCGTTCCCCATGACGTGCTCTCGTCGCGTTTGGTCCGCCAGCGCTCCTTGCCGTTGCGCTTGTCCAGCGCGACGATGAACGAATCACCCTCGTGGTCCCAGTTGACGACGATGGTGTTGCCAGACAGGACGGGCGTCGAGCCCTCGCCGAACGAGTTGCGCGTCCACATGGTGCCCAGGTCCTTGGACCACTTCAGCTTGCCGTCCAGGTCGAGACAGTGGATGCCGCGCGACCCGAAGAACGCGTAGATGTGCTCGCCGTCGGTCAGCACCGACGCTGCGGCCAGGCTGCCGGTCCCGTGCGCTCCTTCATGGGGCACCTCTTCGGCGACCTGTTTGCTCCAGACGGGCTTGCCGGTCATTCGGTCGTACGCCACGACGAGAAACTGGTGGTACTTGGTCGTCGTGTCACCACCGCCCCCACCGAACCCACCGCGGCCACGGCTTCCGCCACGACGGCTGCGCCCGAATCGGCCGCCACGACCCGAGCCTCCGGACTTCTTCTCCTTCGGCTCCCCCTCCTTGTCCGTCTTCACCACCGCCGTGACGTAGACACGGTCCTTCCAGATGATGGGCGTGGCCGTGCCGTCACCGACGAGCTTCACCTTCCACAGGATGTTGCTGTCCTCGCTCCACGTGGTGGGCGGGTTGCCGGTGCTCGCGCCCGTGCCGTCGGCACCACGCCAGGCAGGCCAGCCACCGTCCTGCTGGGCGGTGACGTTCACGGTCAGAGCGAACAGAACGAACAGATATGGGAGGGAGTGCGTTGATCTCATAGGTTGTGACCGGGCAGTCGGTTTCGGGGTGTCATGGAACGGCGGGCCGGGATCGAATCCCGGCTCCACCAATGTAACGCGCCAGAACTCCTGTTCTTTTGTCGGACCTGGCACTCGTTTCAGGGGCAGCCTGCGATATCGACCAGGTCGCTCGCGCGCGATGCAGAACATCACACCCTGAGAGACGGCGGGCGTCGAGAGGCATTCCTCCCCCAGGGGGTTGGTACCCAGGCGTTGGGGGGCAGTCTCCGCCCCGACGGCAGGTGGAGGGGGTCCTGACCGGGCTACTCATCACGAAGCGCGGCCATCAGGGGGCCGCGGGTCGCGACAACGGTCGCCAGCCAGGTCCACAGGATGCCACTCACCCCCACCCCCGCGACCAACAAGAGCATGGGCGCGACGGGGGGGCCCGCATCGCCAAGGCTCGGAAGGACCGCCACCATCGCAGTCGCGGTGCCGGCGAGGAGCCCGAGCGCCAGCAGCAGGCCATGCTCGCCAAAGACCAGCATCCGCACGGCGCGGGGTGGGAAACCAACGGCCGCCATGATCGCGAGTTCACCCCGCCGCTCGAGCGCGTTGCGCAGGACGACCATCCCCAGACCGACACTTCCGAGAAGGAGTCCGAGTCCGCCCAGAGCCTGGAAGATCAGCAGGTAGGTGTTCTGCACCGCGTTGAAGGAGGCGAGACGGTCGGCGGTGGGCGTGAGTTCCAATCCAACGTCGGTCAGCGCGTACGTGAGACGAGCGGCGAGCTTGTTCGAACGTGACTCGGGCGCTTCGATGAGGAACATGTTGAAGCCGCTCGTCGATGGAAACCGGCGCTCGAAGTGGCGCGCGGACACCACCAGGCTCCCTTGCAAGATCGAGTTGGCGACCGTGCCGACGATCCTGACCTTGAACGGGCGCCCGGATTCGTCGCGGTAGTCGAGGGTGTCCCCCACCTTCTTGTGCAACGACCAGGTGACGCTGGCGGCATCGCCGATGGCGGGGACGACGTCGGCTTCATCGGTGTCGAGGAGCAGCCACGGGTCATGGGTGTCGTTCTCGACCTCGGCAAACGTGAAACGCCCGGCGAGCGAGCGAGGATTCACGCCGACGAGCTGAGGGTTCTGCGGCAGGTTGAGGTTGAGGCAACTGGCGTCGTCACCTTCGCGGACCCGCAGCGGGACGAAGGTGGCGCCCGAGAGGTCGTTCGCATCGAGATTGTAGGCCTCCCGTCCGGCCGTCGTGTCGAGGCGGCGCGCGACCGGCAAGGTGGAACGACCGAACAGGGTGAAGCCGCCGGTGCCAGACGTGCGGACGGACGGGTCCTGGGGCGGCTCGAGCCGGTTCGCCTGCACCGCCACGACAAGGAACGTGCCGCTGGCGAGCAACGCGATGGTGGCGAGGCTGCGTCCCGGGCGGCGTCCCGCGTTGCGAACTCCGAGCGCCGTGATGGAGGTCATCCCCAACCCACGTCCGCAAGCAAGCCGGGTCAAGAGACGTCGGCTGATGGCCAGAGACGCGACGAGAAGGAGCGCGCCGGCGCCGAAGAACGCCATGGCGGATTGAGTGGAGCCCGTCCCCATGGCGAGCATGAGAGCGACGGCGCCGAGGGTGCAGGCGATGGAGAGAATGAGGCTCGTTCGGCCCTTGGTCTCAGCGCTCTCACTCTGCGGTCCCCTGTTGTTCAAGAGGTCGAGGGGCGGACGCTTAAAGGCGCGGCGCAGCGCGATGGCGATCGCGGCGACGGCCGCGAAGACCGCGCTCGCCATGCCCGTCGCCAGCATCGTCGGGCTCGCGTGGAGTGACAAGGTCGTGTCCCCCACCGCGTCACGCCACAGCGTGCCAAGCCCCCAGAGGACCCCGTGGGTGTAGCCCACGCCGAGTCCGACACCGAGGACCGCGCCGACGCTGGCGAGGATCAACGCCTCCCCGAGGAACAGCCGTCGCACCCGCTTCGGCGAAAAACCCACCGCGAGCAAGACGCCTATCTCGGTTGACCGCTGCTCGACACCGAACACGAACAACAACGCCACCAGCAAGAGAGCCGACACGATCAAGAACAAGCTCAGGCCGATGAACAGGCCACTGAAATCGGTGGCCGACGTCCCCGCGGCGAGGGCGGGACCACGCACGTCAACAAAGAAGAAGCCCAGCCGGGCTGGATCGACGGAGCGGGCAACGTCGGACACACGCACGACGGCATCCGGCGCACCACGAATTGCGGTCAGGGTGCCGAACCGGTTCTCCCAGTGGTCGTGCGCGAACGACGGCGACACCAGGGCTTTCGGCGCGCCGCCGTAGTTGTCCCAGTAGGTCTCGTCGTGGTCGCGGATCTTCTCCAGGTCAACGGGCACCGACGGGTCCCAGTCGCGGCAGTTCTCCGAGTCGGTGATCCCGGGCAGATCCGGCGTCAACGTGCGATCGGCCATCTCCTCGAGCCCGACCACCTTCTTGATCTCCAACGGTGGGCTGCTGCGCTGCTCCAGCTTCAACCCCGGCCCCATCTGGAAGTAGCGAAGGGTCAGCACGTCGCCGACCTTCACCTCGAGATCGTCCGCGAGCCAGTCGTTGACGAAGACACCGCCCACCGGGATGGGGTCGAGCCCGGCGACCTCTGAGCCCAACGGTCCGCGCGCGGTCACCATGGAATATGGCGTCGCTCGCTCCCCCGCCCGGAGCTCGTTGACGAAGTACGTCAGGATGCCGACCAGCTGGGGGTCCTCTGCACGAGCGGCGTCCACGATGGCGCCCTCGATGAAGACGCGATCGCTGCGAAGCTCCGCGACCTTTCCGTCTTCCAGTTGGCGCACCGAGAGCCCGGCGTCGCTGATCCGCCAGCATTTGCGCAGCGCTTCGTCCGCCCTCGATACCAGATCCGCGTCGTCGCCCCCCACGAGCACCATGTTGGCCCGACCCTCGAGGTCGAGCTCCTGTTGCATCCACGTGAGCGGCAGGAACACGTTGAACGGGGGGACCTGGGTCGCGTTCAGGCCAAACCGCCCGAAGTCCTCGTCGAAGACCACGCCGACGACGGTCACGCGCATCCCCACCGAGACCTCGTCGATGTCCGACATCACCATGTCGCGAGGCAGATAGCTGGGCTTCTCGACCTTCACGAGGATCGTGTCGCCCGCGGCCACGCCCAGCTGCGCGGCGAGGCCACGGGAGAGCAAGGCCTCGTCCGGGCCGGGGGCGCTTCCCGTGCCGGAGGGTCCGAGGGCGAAGAAGCGGTCGTCCACGCCGTACACGCTGACGATCCCCGCCTTCCCATCACGTCCCGGTACGGACACGAAGCCCGGCGAAGAGAGGACGGGAGCGACCGCATCCGTCTGCAGTTCACTGGCGAGGCGGTCGGCGAGGTCCGACCCGACGTAGCGTTCGTGGGCAACGAGCGCCGCGCCGACCCCGCCGACGCGGGCAAGCGCCTGCTCACGCAGGCTCGCGCGCACCGAGTCCCCTACGAGCAGCGCACCGATGAGCACCGCCGCAGCGACGGCCACGCCGAGGATCACGCCCACGTGAGTGCGGCGGAAGTGACGCAGGCCGCGGAGGATCAGCGTCCGCCCCGTCATGACGCGACGAGCTTGCCGTCCTCCAGCGTAAGCACCTGCTGCATGCGCGCCGCCAGTTGCTCTGAGTGGGTGACCGTGACGAGGCCAACCCCCTGGCGCTCGTTGAGTCCGGCCAACAGGTCGGCCAGCTGGGCGCCCGACGCCTTGTCGAGCTGGCCCGTGGGCTCATCCGCAAGCACCAGGGACGGGCGATTGATAAGCGCGCGTACGATAGCCACTCGCTGACACTCACCGCCGGAGAGCTGGGCTGGCCTATGATCTTCGCGGCCTGA
>JABSRK010000115.1 GCA_013213915.1 Planctomycetota bacterium | reverse complement strand
ATCAGCCTTGGCGAAGGGACGAGGCATCGTGCACGGCCTGATAGGACGGCCCGCCGACCGCGGAGTCGTCGAGCGATGAGGATCCTCCAGGTTTGCCACCACGTTCTGCCTCAGCACCGCGCCGGCGTCGAGGTGTACACCGACGGGATCGCGCGGGCACTCCTGAAGCGCGGGCACGAGGTGACGGTCCTGACCACCGACGACGACGGGACCCGGCGGCCGTGGTCGTTGCGGAGAGACGAGCAGGACGGGCTGTCCGTCCTCTCTATCGCCCACCCGCGGGTCGCGCGTTCGCCGGACGATACGCTCGGACGGAAGGAGGTGGACGAAGCGTTCGTTCGCGCCCTCGACGAGACGCAGCCGGAGGTGGTCCACTTCCAACACCTCATGTATGTCGGACTCAGTGCGCCCGCTCGCGTCCGCGAGCGCGGCATCCGGTCCGTCATGACGTTGCACGAGTACTGGCTGCTGTGCGCGCGTGGGGGCCAGATGCTGCGCGCGGACGGCGAAGTGTGCGCCGAAGCAGAGCGTGAGACCTGTGCGCGGTGCCTCGGTGACTTCCGTTTCGGTCGGACGCCTGGGGAGGCCCGGATCGCGTGCGTTTGCGGGTGGGTCCGGCGCTTGACCGGGTGGGACCCGTTTCCGGCTCTGAAGCGGATGAAGGAACGTGGCCAAGACCGGAAACCCTCTGCCGACATGGCTTTGCGGCACGGCCCTCCCGAGGGTATGTTGGATTGGATCGACCGCCGATCTGATCGGGTCCGCGCTCTGTGGGACGTGGTCGATCGGTTCCTGTGCCCCTCCCGCTTTCTGATGGAGACATTCGTTCGCGGGGGCTGGCCGGCCGATCGCATGAGGTGGTCTCCATACGGGATTCCCATGACCGCATTCGATACCCAACCTTCCCCGTCGGTGAGCGCTCCGCTCAGGATCGGATTCATCGGCACGGTCACCCCTGCCAAGGGACCGGACGTCCTCGCGCGGGCGCAGGCGTTGCTCCCCCGAGGCACCTCGACGTTGTCGATCTGGGGCTCTGTTACGGCGAGCCCTTCGTACGCGGCCAGGGTCCGCGCGTCGCTGGTGCCCGGTGAGGCTTCTTTCGCGGGGCCTTTCCCGGCCGGGTGTTCGGGGGAGGCGCTGGCGCAGATCGACGTGCTCGTCGTGCCGTCGATCTGGTACGAAAACGCGCCGCTGGTGATCTCGGAAGCGTTTCGGAACGAAGTCCCCGTCGTCGCGTCGCGTCTGGGCGGCATGGCTGAGATGGTGACGGATGGCGTGGATGGTTGCCTGTTCGACGCTGGGTCCGCTGACGATCTAGCGCGCGTACTGCGTACGTTGGGGGAGGACCGCGACGTGCTCGCGCGTCTGCGCACTGGCATCACCTCTCCGCGCACCGTCGATGACGACGCTGGTGCGTTGGAGTCGGTGTACGAAGAGCTTATCGGAGAACCGGCGTGAGCGTCTCCCTCGACCCGAACGACTACACGCCGGAGCAGATCCGTGAGATCAAGTCCGGTAACGAACGGCGCGTCCGCGAGGCGGCCCGTCGCGGTGACGTGCACATCGACGGCATGCCCCTCAAGGTGACGCTCGAACTCACCGCGGATTGCAATTTCTTCTGCCGCATGTGTGAGTTCCCGGCGCCACGCGAGAGCGGACGCAAGAAGGGCTATGAACTCACCGCGCCGGTGGAGAAGTTCAACGAGACCATCGTGCCGAACGTGTTTCCTTTTGCCCTGGTGGTGAATCTGACGGTCGTCGGTGAGCCGCTCATGGTGCCGTACCTCGACCGGGTGCTGGAGATCGCGGAGGTCTCGCAGACCAAGCTCGAGTTCATCACCCACGGGCAGTTCCTCGACGAAGCCATGATCGAGAAGATCGGCCCGCACGCAGCGGGGATCGTCGTGTCCTTCGATGGAGGGACACGAGAGACCTTCAACCGCATCCGCGTCGGAGGCGACTTCAACGTCATCACGCGTAACATGCTGGCGTTTCAGCGCTGGCGCGAGAAGATCCCCGAGGGTGGATGGCGTCCTTACTTCCACATGAACGCGACCCTCATGCGGGAGAACATTCACGAGTTGCCTGCCATGGTGCAGCTCGCCCACGAGCTGGGTGTGGACAAGCTCAACGGCGCGTTGATGATCGCGTTCAGTCCGAAGATGGCGAAGAGTTCGTTGCTCAATGCCAGGGCGCTCGCGAACGAGGCGTTCGCGCGCGGGCGGGCCGTTGCGGAAGAGCTAGGCCAGTACGCTGAGTTCCCGGCGCCGTTTCCGAACGTCTCCGAAGAAGAGGCTGCCGCGGTGGAGTTCCCCTCGGTAGACCTGCCGGACGGTCCGCTACCACACTTGAAAGACGCGCTCGCGGGCGGTCCCCTGCCCGACCTGAAGATCCAGGCTGCGAAGCCCGAAGAGTCGCTCCACGAACTGGGCGCGAACATCCCGGATCCGGACGCCGAAGGCAACATCAGCTTCGTGCCGATCGACGAGATTGATGGAACCTCGCAGATGGATGCTGCTGCGGCGACGCAGGTCGTGGAGGGCCAGGACGAATTCAGCAAGGAGCGCGCCTTCGGGTCGCCGCTGCAGCAGAGCCCGGATGAGCGCCGTGAGCAGGCGCAGGCCCGAATGGCCATGAGTGACGGGCTCGGTACGGACGCCCAGGCGTCCAGCGGGGCCGATCATCCCGGATATGGGGTCGCCGCCGAGCCCAACGAGGAGGAGGGGCGCTACACCTGCAAGTTCCTCTGGAACGAGGTGTTCATCAGCCTCACGGGCGACGTCGCCCCGTGCTGCATCCAGGGTCGTCCGATCGTGGGCAACATCAATGATCAAGACCTCGCCAGCATCTGGAACGGCCCGGCGATGAAGGAGATGCGCGAACGCCTCCTCACCGGCGATCCGATCCCCTGCTGCAAGGACTGCAACTACAACACCCAGCTAGGTAAGGGCGAGTACCGCGAGGACACGCTGATCATCCCCGAGCGGATCCAGCGCCGGAAGCAGCTATAGGCGAGGAGCGGGGGGCCGGGAGGTCGCTGGCGGCTCCGTCTCCTTTGCGACTGGGCTTCGTACGCGCTCGTCTTCCTGTCACAATGTTGTCGTGAGTACCGCGGCGTCGCTGAGGATCCTGCTGGTCGTACACGGCATCCCACCCGAATTTCGGGGCGGGACGGAGTTGTACACCGTGGGCTTGGCGAAGGCTCTGCAGGATGGAGGCCACGACGTCCACATCCTGAGTGGGTCGGCGGAGGGGCGGGAGATGCCCGAAATCGAGCGCCTCGAGTGCGAGGGGGTGCCGGTTCATCGGCTGCACCGGCAGGGGCTGTTCGTCGATAGCTGGGACAAATCCTATGCGCCCGACGTGGAGGCATTGCTCCGCGCCGTGCTGGCGGATGTGCAGCCCGACATCGTCCACGTCCATCACTGGGTCCGTCTGACGCGCACGATCGTCGCGACCTGCCATGCGGCAGGGCTACCCGTCCTTGCGACGGTCCACGACACCTGGGTGAGTTGCCCACGTTGCTTCCGTATCCGTGACGGTTCATTCTGTGAGCGCGAGTTGTCTGTCGCGTCGTGTCTGGACTGCGTTCCGACCAATCCGTGGCAGGGGCGTCTCGAACTCTCGACGGAGATCGAGTTATTTCGAGACGACTTCCGCCAGGAGCTGGCTCTGGCGCGTTGTGTGATCGCGCCGACGGAAGCACATCGCGATCTCGTCGCACGCACCTGTGGAATTGACGCGGATCGGATCAGGGTGGTCGCACACGGTGCGGTCGCTGATCTGGAACGCGTCGATCCCGACCCCGATCCCGCGGGTCGTGTGCGTCTCGGGCATTGGGGGCACCTCTACCCGATGAAGGGTCTCCACCTCTTGCTCGAGGCCGCGCAGTTGTTGCCCGACGATTTGCGTGCGCGGTTGTCAATCGCGTGCTGGGGAGAGGCTTCTGACCCCGAGTACCGGGAGCGTCTGGGGGAGTTGGCCGAAGGGCTGGAGGTCACGTGGCACGGGTCGTTCGAGCAAGCCGACCTCCAGGGATTATCGTGCGACTGGGGGGTGTTCCCGTCGCTTGCGAGTGAGTCCTACTCGTTCGTTTTGGATGAGGCCTTCATGCTTGGCTTGCCCGTGATCACGTCCGACCGTGGCGCGTTCCGCCATCGTGTGGGCGAAGCCGGGATCATTTTTGCCGCCGAAGACGTGGGGGCGCTCTCCGATGTCTTGCTGCGCATCATCGAGGAACCGGATCTCCTGGCCGCGTGTCGGACAGCCATCCCGACCCCTGTTCGAATGGCGGATCACGCCGAAGAGCTTGTTGATCTGTACACCCGTGTCCTCGCCGAGCCGGCGCCCGAGGTCGAACTGGATCTCGCGCTGCGGGACCGCCATCTCGTCCACGGGGGCTACCGCATGGAGGAGCGCTCCCGCCAACTGATGGACGCGCTCGGCCGCATAGAGCAGGAGCGCAACCGGTCCGAGGGGCTGGAGATCGAGTTCCATAAAGCGGAGGACGTGGTCGAAGCCCGTGACGAACACATCGACAACCTCACGCGGTCCGTCAAGGACTTCCAGGCGGAGCTGAAGCGTCAGTCAGAGGAACTGGAGGCGGGCCGTGAGGAATACCGCAGGGTGACGAGCGCGCTCGGATCTGACGGGGGTGAAGACGCCGCGGTCAAGCGCGAACTGGAGACGGAGCGTCAGCAAAAAGCGAGGGCTGAGCGAGAGTTGGATGCCGAGCGCCGCAAGCGCGAGACGGCCGAGGGTGACCTGGACGCCAGGCTGCTCGAGATCTCGCGCGGGGCCGAGCGGCTCGCCGAGTTGATGAGGGCGATGGACGACTACCGCGCTGTGGTGCTGAAGATGGAGCGGGAAGTGGACGTGATCCGCGGGCGCGCGGAGGATGCCCGGCGTCGTGAGAACGAGCTCGACGAGCGCGTCTGCGCGCTCGAGCGTGAGCTCGCGACGGCGGAACGACGTCGCCACGAAATCGCCTCGGAACGTGACGCGGTGACGGAACTGGTTCAGGCTCGGCAGGAGGAGATGGATGGCATTCGGGGTGCGATGCATGAAGCCCGGGACGCCTTGGGGCGCGAGAAGAAGCATGCGGCCATGCTCGCTTGCGACAAGGCCGAGTTGGGCGGACGGGCTGTCGAGCTTCAGGCGGCGCTTGATCGGCGCGACGCCGTGGGTCGCGCCGTGTTCAGCCACCTCGCTGGGCTCGCCAGGGACCTCGGCGTCGCTCCCGAAACTCTGGATGGCTCGGCGCTCGACCAGATCGCCACGCTCCTGGACACCGTCCAGCCGGTGATCATGGAGAGGCACGATCTCACCGCGGAGATGGCCCGTTCGGTAGAGAAGGTGGCTTCGGAAGCCCAGCTCATCGAGGAAGAGCGAACTCGGCTCGCGGCGGAACTCGCCGGGGAGGTCGAGGCGCGAACGCGGCGGCGCCGACACTTCTGGTACCGCCTGGCGGAGCGATTCGCGGGTGGCGCGCCGGGTCTGCGGTCAGGGGAGCGAAACGGTGACGGCGGCAGTGGGCTCCGAGTTCTGGTGGTGATTCACGATTTTCTCCCCGGCCATGCGGCAGGGACCGAGATCTACGCGTACAACCTGGCCAAGGGACTGATGGCGCGTGGAGCACATGTCCATCTGCTCTATACGGAAGCCCGTCCCGGCGTCCATTCGTATTTTCTGACGCACGGCGCGTACGACGGCATCCCGTACACCGAGGTCAGCCACCAGCACACGACCCGGCACTTCGATCGCACGTATACCGATCCACAGATGGAGCGCCTGTTCCAGCAGGTGCTCGACGACGTGAAACCCGATGTCGTGCACCTGCAGCACCTCTACCACCATTCCATGGGTTACATCCCCATCGCCAGGTCCCGGGGCATCCCTGTGGTCTATACGCTGCACGAATACATGCTGCTGTGTCCCCGGGGTGGGCAGATGCTGCGGGAGGATCTGGAGATCTGCGAACGGCCGATCCCCGACAAATGCGCTGATTGCATCGGGCACCTGTCGCTCGAGCCAGCGCCGGAGGACGAGGGCCGCGCGCGCCTCTCATCACGCCTCGCGCGGCACCTGCCGGACGGTCTGAAGGGCGGCCTCAAGCGCCTCCAGTTGCGAGAGAGCGAATCGGTGGAGGCGCCCTCTTCACGCGGCGCATATGTTGAGGCCATCCAGGATCGGCTCGACACCATCAAGGCAGCGCTGGCCGGCGTCGACCTGTTCATCTCGCCGAGTGCATTCCTGCGGCAGAAGTTCATCGAATGCGGGATGGTGCCCGCCGAGCGCATCATTGCGTCCGACAACGGCCAGGACCAAACCCCGTTCAAGGCTGTGGCACGCACCCCGTCGCGCCAGCTGCGGGTCGGATACATAGGAACGATCTCCGAGTACAAGGGCGTGCACGTCCTCATCGATGCCATGAACCTGGCGGCGGATCTCCATGACGTCCGGTGCGACATTTGGGGCAGCCTGCACAGCTTTCCTGAATACGCCCAGTCCCTGCCGTCGCGTATCAGCAATCCCCGGACGCGCCTACGCGGTCGCTACGATCCGAAGGACGTGGGGCACGTGCTCTCGGAGTTGGATGCGATCATCGTTCCGAGCTTGTGGTACGAGAATTCCCCGCTGACGATTCACGAGGCGTTCATGGCAGGCATCCCCGTCATCGCGTCCCGTCTCGGGGGCATGGCCGAGTTTGTCAATCACGGGAAAAACGGGCTCCTGTTCGAAGTGGGGAGCGCGGTGGACCTGGCTGCGCGGCTTCGCGAACTGGACAGCGACCGCGGTCTCCTCGAGCGCTTGCGGAACCAGGATATCGAGATCAAGTCCATCGAGGACGACGTTGATGACATGCTCGGCCGCTATGAGAAGTTGGTAGACGCTGCGCGCACGGGGGGGAGCGCCGGCGCATGAAGGTGCTGATGGTCGGGGCCGGCTACCCGCCGACGAGCCGGGGCGGCACCGAGATTCACATGCAGCAGCTTGCACGGGCGTTGATCGTGCGCGGGCATTCCGTGTCGGTGTTCTGTCGGGACGGCGATGCGGATCGTCCCGACTACGATGTGGTGAGGGAGGAGGTGGAAGGCGTCCCCGTCACCCGGATCAACTACATGTTCCGCGACGCGGTGTCGCTCGACTGGATCTACCACAACGAGCGTATCGATCACGCGGTCGGCAATGAGATCGAGGCGGCCGCTCCAGATCTCGTGCATGTGCACCACGTCACGTGTCTGTCCACGACGCTCCTCGACCGGGTGAAGGACCGTCGCGTTCCGCTGATCATGACGCTGCACGATTTCTGGACCGTGTGTCCCCGCGGCCAGCGTATTCGTGCAGATCTCGATCTGTGTTCGACGCTCGATCGAGAGCGCTGTGCACCATGCCTTCACGACCTCTGGCCACACTTTGGTATTACCGCCGACGGGCTCCGGGGCATGGACACACAGGTGCTCGAGAGCTTGCGCAAGTGCGATCGCATCTTGACCCCGTCTTCGTTTCATCGCGAGCGCATGCTCGAGATCGACCTCGATCCTGAGCGGGTGTTCGCGGTCCCCCACGGGCTCGACCATGCGCTCATCCCCGAGCGTTCCCGTTGGCGGTTTCCGCCGAAGAAGGTGGGGTTCATCGGCTCGGTCATACCCACCAAGGGCGTTCATGTCCTCATCGAGGCTATGAACCTCATCGGCAACCCCGAACTGGAGTGCCACGTCTGGGGTGAAGCCCCCAGCTTTCATGGCGATGAGGGATACGTGGATCGGCTCAAGGCGCAGGGGCGGGAGGATCTGCCGTTGTTCTTCCACGGTGCCTACGATCAGGACGACCTGCCCGAGATCCTCTCCCACCTCGACGTCCTCGTCGTTCCGTCCCTGTGGTGGGAGACCTTTTGTCTCACGATTCGTGAGGCCATGCTGGCGGGCGTCCCCGTCGTGGCGTCGGATCTCGGCGCGATGCACGAAGCCCTCGCGGGCCTCGACCGCGACCTCCTGTTCGAGCCAGGCAACCCCCAGGACCTGACGTGGAAGCTGTATGCGCTCGCGGCGGATGAGAAGAAATACCTGGCGGCGGCGTCACTGAGACCACAGGTGCGTACGCTCGACGACATGGCAGACGACACGGAAGCGCATTACCACCAGGTCTCGGGCCATCTCGAGAAACGGGCTGACCGTGCGGTGGATCTCGCCAAGGCAAAGCGCAAGGGGACCGAGGAGCCGTACGCGACGGTGTTCGTGCCGACGTGGAACGGCGGCCCGCTGTTTGAGACCGTGCTCGACAAGATCCGAACACAAGAGACGAACTTCGAGTACGAGGTGCTTTGCATCGACTCGGGGTCGAAGGACGGCACCGTCGACGTGATCCGATCGCGTCCGGATGTGCGCCTCATCGAGATCCCGAATGAGGAGTTCGATCATGGTCTCACGCGCAACCGCGCGGTGAAGGAGGCGCGGGGATGTGTGGTGGCACTACTGACACAGGACGCCGAGCCCTACGACGCGCATTGGCTGCAACGACTCGTCGACAATTTCGACGATCCCGACGTGGCGGGCGCGTATTGCCACCAACTCCCACGGGAGGGTTGCAACCCGTTCCAGATGGACCGGCTGCGAGGCTGGACCCAGGGGGAGGGCGAACCGGATCGCAAGCGGCTGCACAAGGTCGAGCTGTGGGACTCCATGCACCCGTTCGAGCGCTTCCGGCTGATCGCGTTTGATGACGTCGCGTCGTGCGTTCGCAAGTCGGTGATGGAGGACATCCCGTTCGAACGGCGCCAATTCGGGGAAGACGTCGCCTGGGGACGTCAGGCGATTCTGGCCGGGCACACGCTGGTCATGGATCCGCAAGCGGTCGTCATCCACTCGCACAACAATCCGATCCGCTACGAGTTCAAGCGCGTCTATCTGGACCATCAGAATCTGAATGACCTGGTGGGATTGCGGACGATTCCGAATCTGTGGCTCGTCGCCAAGTTCTCGCTGAAGGCGTGGGTCCACCTGTCTGCGGTCGTGCTGAAGGACCCCCGCGGATGGCCCTACCGGCTCTGGTGGCTCTTGAAGACACCTGCGTACGGATTCACCCAGAACCTCGCTCAGTACCTCGGGGCACGCTCGAGCCTGGCGGGTCGCCAGGGCTGGTTCTGGGGGCCGCTGGATCGGTGGCTCCGCAGGGGAGTCTGATAAAACCTCTCCATGCTCCGACCGTGGATCGCACTACTGCTCGTCTGCGCGCCGCTCTGTGCCCAGGGTCGTGTCGTGATCTTGGGCGTCGATGGCATGGACCACGGGCTGACCCGGCAATGGATGTCGGAGGGGAAGTTGCCGGCGCTCTCACGCCTCGCTGGGGACGGATCGTTCAAGCCGTTGATCCCAAGTAATCCGGCCCAGTCGCCGACCTCGTGGGCTTCGTTGACAACAGGGCTCAACCCCGGGGCGCACGGAATACAGGGATTTCTGCGGTTGCGGGTAGAAGACGGCCAGGTCATCCCCGCGCTGTCGATGGCGGAGCCGGTGGTACACCCCATGCTCACAGGGGGAATGCGCGGGCTCGGCTACCTGGCGGCGTTCCTGATCGGAGCGGTTCCCCTGTGGCTTCTGAGGAAGCGGCGCCGTCTCGCGGTGATGGTCGCTTGTGGATTGGCTGCGCTGCTGCTGCTCACCGTCCGGTGGCTGTTCGCCAACCTGCCGGAGACCATCAACAGGCCGGAGAATCTCCGATCGGGGAAAGCGCTTTGGGAGGTGCTCGATGCGGAGGGCATCCGGGTTACGAGCCTCGGCGCTCCTTGCGCTTTTCCTGCCCCTGATCTGGAGCACGGGCATTTGCTCTGCGGGCTCGGTGTCCCCGATCTCCAGGGAACCCCCGGGTCATGGTCGCTGTGGCGGGCAGGCCCGGTGCCGGG
>JABSRK010000114.1 GCA_013213915.1 Planctomycetota bacterium | reverse complement strand
CAGACGGGAATTTGCAGGCCACCAAACAAGGCGAGATGGTCCGTCGTCTGCCAACGCACGTGTGGGCTGACACTCAGGCGCCATCCGCCGCCAACGGCGACGTTCCGGCCGTCGATCTCATCGCGCCCGGTGTGCTCGAGCTCGAGCTGCACTCCGACGCCGAGCGTGTCCGTCGGGCGAACAAGACCGTCCAGCGCCACCCGCTGATATGACCCGGGCTGGAAGCGATGCCTGTTCTCGTAGAACGGAAACGTGGCCTCCACCGCAAGGCTGCCGACGAACCCTCCCCAGTCCACCGACAATGTGGCGCCCCCTGTCGGAACGAACGTCCCGGTACCCGTCTGCAACACCGAGTACGGAGCTCCCGACGGCACCAGGCTCGGCGATCGCGGCCGCCCCGTCGGGAACAGCAGGCCCGCATCGAGCGCCAGCCGGAAGCGCGCATCGCCCGACCCGCCGCCAACCTCCGCGCCGGAGACACCAGAATCCCAAGCCATCCAGTGCGCCGCGACGAGCGTGTCGGCGACGCCGCTCACGCGGTTCCGCGTGCCCACGGCCTTGAGCTTGTGGTCCATATCCAAGTACCGGAAGGTCGCCGACACGGACCACCGCTCATCGATGGCGTACTCCAACTCCCAGATGGTCTGCCAGATATCGACCTCTTCGTCGAGGGGATCGGAGATGCTTGCGGATCCGCGGTAGAGCTGGTTGCGCTCCTCGTAGAGCGTCATGGCGCGGAAGCGGAACGCTCCCGCATCAGCCAGAGAGGCGGGCCGCCCGCCGGGCGGCGTGGGCTGGCTTCAGCCGCTTCACTGGCCCGCCGCCAGGCTGATCAACCCCAGGAGTCCAATGATCGTGCGCATGGAGGTATTTTGCTGGTCCCGTACCCCGACCGCAACCAGGGTGACGGCGTTCCGTCTCTCCTGGCTGGCCTTGCGGACAAATTCCCGTAACGTCTCGGGAACTGCCCCTTGGATCCAACAAGCCTGGAGCCTGTCATGAATCGATTCTTCGCCCTCCTCGCGTGCCTGTCTCTCGTCCTGTTCGTCGGTGCCTGCGGCGGCGACGACGAGACAATCTCGCCGAACCCCGAAAAGGACTCGACGCCCGCTGCGGGCGAGCCGGCCGCGGCTGACGCCGCCCCCGAGGGGTTCGCGAACGCCAAGTGCCCGATGATGCAAAAGCCCATCGACACCAACACCGAGGCGGCGCCGTGGAAGGACGGCAAGAAGGTCGGCTTCTGCTGCCCCGGATGCCTACCCAAGTGGAACGCTCTCTCGGACGAGGAAAAAGCCGCGAAGCTGGCGCAGTAGCCACGGCGCGGCCGCGGCCGCGGCGAACATGCGAGCGCGCGGGGGTGCCCCGCACCCTCCGGGTGCGTCACTCCCCGTCCTCGTCGTCCTTCCACGCCGGCGCGTACCGGATGCCGAGGTTCATGATCCGGTGCAGCAGGTCGGGGTATTTCAACCCGGTCGAACGTGCGGACTCCGCCAGGTCCTCGTCCTGGCTCAGGTCCGGGTTCGCGTTCGCCTCCAGGACCCAGACCTGGCCGTCAGCATCAAGACGCAGGTCGATGCGGGCGTAACCGGACAGGCCGAGCGCCCTGTAGATGCGCTTGGCGAGTCGGGAGATCTTATTCTCCACGCCCTCGGGAAGATCCTTGGCCGGTCCCGTGTTGACGCCGATCTTCTTCTGGTACGCCAAGTTCCACTTCACCTGGGATGTGGCGATCGGGGCGGCCCCCTTCGGCAGGTTATCGAAGGTCATCTCCCAGACGGGGAACACCTTGAGTCGCTGGTTGCCCATCACGGCGACATACAGCTCGCGCCCCTCGATGTAGTGCTCCGCCAGCGCGTCGGTGCCGACGGTGTCGTGGATGAACGTGACCCGCTCGCGCAGCGCCTCCTCCGTCTGCACGATGGAGGCTTGAGCGATGCCGATGGAGGCATGCTCCGCCGCCGACTTCACGAACAGCGGAAAATCCAGCCGCTTCGCAACCCGAACCGCGCGACCGCGCTTGAAGGTCTGAAACGCCGGACTCGGAATGCGGTGGAAACTCAGGATCTTCTTGCCCAGCACCTTGTCGCTGGACAGCAGGAGCCCCCGTGGGTTGCACCCGGTATACGTAACGTGACGCAACTCTATCCAACTCACCACGTGCGCGTCGTAGGCCGTGATCCCTTGAAAGTGGCCGAGCAAGTTGAAGACCACGTGCGGCTTGTGCTCCTCGATCGCCTTGCGAATAGGCCCGAGTTCGTCCTTGACGCCGAGACAAACGACCTCGTGTCCCGCCTGCTTGAGTGTCGAGTGGACATCCCACTCGACCTTCCACTTGTAGACCTCCTCTTCCGGCACACCCTCGATGGACTCGGGAGGCATCAGCTCTTCATGCATGAGGAGAAGAACACGGCGTCGCTTCATCTCCTGTACTCCGAAAGTCCCGAATGCAAGAAGCCCACCGTGATGGTCGTCAGCAGGACCGCCGCATCGACGCGCGCCTCGGCCGCCGGCCGCATGAGGCGCAGGTCGAGCTTCCTGCAGCGGCGCAGGATCTCGTTGAAGACCTGCTTGATGACGTACGGATGCTGTCCCGTCACCGCGGAAACACGATGGCGGAGGTCGTTGTAGTGGCGAACGAGAAACGTGGTGGCGCGCTCTCGTCGCCCATAGCTCGGGTCATTGGAGAAGATGCGCTGAAGTGGCGCGTCGTATGCCGTCAAGTGGTCGTCCGCGTAGTGAGCCTGCTTCCTGCGGTAGTACTCCCGCAGGGTCATCGTGAGCTTGGTCACCGGGTCACGGTAGGCACGCGTGCGCACCTTGGCGGGCTGATCGGCGATCTCCGCCATGAGCTCATCGACGAACTCGAGCTTCTTGATCGCTGGCCATCCGGCGTAGCGGCGGCGCCAGTGACTACGCGGCTTGAGCCAGACGGAGAAGGTCTCGGCCCAGTCCTCGCTGGGGTGACTCTGGCCGTACCAGTAGTCGAGGTTGAGGACGTAATCGCGACTGGAGGGCTGTGGGACGTACCCGTCGCGATAGGGCAGCGAAAAACGACCGAACACCGCGCGCCACCGCTTCCGCCAATGCAACCGATAAGCGTTGTCGAGGGCATGCGCCGTCTCGTGACGCAGTAGCCTCATGCACCAATCGTGAGTCCCACCCTCAACCTCGAGCATGTGACTGCGCTCGATCCGCGCGAGGCGCGGGTGAGCGAGGAAGAACGGAAGAGCGAATCCGGTCAACCGGTCCGGCGTAAACCAATCCGTGGACAACCAGACGTAGGGACGGAACCGGAGACCCGCGCGATCCAGCTCCTCGTACAGGCGCTCGACGCGTGATTCGAGCGCGGTCCCGGACAACCTCAATTCGAGGTCGCAGATCCGCGCATCGAGCAACTCACCCTGATTGAGATCGACCCACCAGGGCTTGCGGCGGCGTCGCGCCATGCGGCCCTCCCCGGGCGGCATCCTAACACGGGCCCCGTCGTGAGCAGTCTCCTCAACTTCTTCGTTGCGGCGTTGCCGCGCCTGTTGACCTACGACCACCACGGCCTGTTCGCGCACAACAACGCCCACCACCCGCTCTACATGGCGCATGCAACCGCTGGCTGCCTGGACGACGGACGTATGGGTCGCGACCGCTGGGCCGAATACCACGAGGAGTTCACCGCACACGTGGCCGAAGACTACCGGCGCCGTCGATCACGCACCCAAACCAGAGCGCGGTCACCAGCGTGAGCTGGGAGAACACCCGCGGACCCGCCGTGTCCCAGTGCCACTGGAAACCGTGGGGCGTCGCGAGGAAGACGAGGCAGAACGCCAGAGAACCGCCAAGCGCAAAGCACGCAGGGAGCAGCACGTCGGGATGTCGCATGGACGACGGACGCAGGATCGACGCGGCCACCGCGAGTAGCAGCAGCAAGGCGGAGACCGCGGGCGCCACGAGAAAGTCCTCCCACAGGCTCTCGATCAAAGGCCCGGCGCGCGCTGGCCCGTCCTCGACCAAGCGCGTGAGCAGCCCCGATGTGACCACGTCGTTCGAGAGACCGCACGCAGCGTTCCAACCCCAGATGCCGGCGAGAAGGACGCCGGCCACGAGATACCCTTGCGCGATCCTCTTCCAACGCGACGCGTCATCCGATCGTCCCACGGCCCGCGTGATCCCCAGCGCCAAGACCAGCACGACGGCCAACGCCGCGCCTTCGTGCTTGGCGCAGACCATCAATGCGAGCCCCAGGGGAAACGCCGCGCAGTCCATGACCATGAGCGCGCCCAGCGCCACGAGCCGGTCGGAAGACGCGGTCGGTGACCCGTACCACATGGTCAAGAACGGCCCTACCGCCACCAGGACTCCGAGCCATCCGCGTGTCCTTACGCCCAGCAGTCCGACCAGAAAAAAGAGCGCCGCGAGGTCGAACAAAAAGATCGGCAACCGCGTGAGATTCCCGGGATCGCCGTCAGCGCCGAGCATCACCCAGAGCTGCAGCAGCGGGTTGAGCGGAGGGTAGTCCGGATGCCCCACCCGCTGCAGTTCGGGATCGAGGAGCGCCTCGTAGCTGACCCCGAATCCACCGGTTTCTTGCGCGACGGCGGCGCGGGCAGCCCAGATCCTGCTCTCGTCACCTGTCAGCGGGTAGTCCGACTGGTAGACCCACCCGCTGACAAGCCACGCCCCGACGATCACGAGAACGGTCGTGCAAGCCAAGTCCGTTCGCCGGATGCCCAGTCGAGGCAGCCGCGCCCGCCAAACCGGACGGATCACAATGAGCATGCCTAGCAGGACCGACGACAAGCCCACGACCGCGCGCGCGGCGACGAGGCACTCGAGAAGACCCGCGACGAACACGACCGCCGCGACGGCAAGAGATCCGACCACCCACGCGACGGCGGGTCCTCGCAACCCGAGCAACCGAAGATCCCATCCGCAAGCAACACACAGCCCCAACCCGACGACGAGGATCTGCGCACAACTCAGGATGACGTACACCATCAGCGATCCCAATCCACAGAGAATCCGGTCACCCTTCGCCGGGCCGACCAGCGGGTCGCGTGGCGACCGGTTACGCGGTCCGCCATGTCATTGGGGCAGATGATGTACGTCTTCGGCTGCGTCTGCATTCCGGGCCACCGCAACGTATCCAGCGAAGCCGGCAGCCCGCCAAAGAAGAAGACGGTACGACGAGGACCGACCCAGCGTTCGCACAACGACGCGATGTGGGTGCTGAAGGGCGCGCAGGAATAAGGCAGCAGGAACACCACCGCAGCAGCATCGGGCAACGTCGATGCCAGGATCCCCGCGTCCCCGAGCGCCAGGATGACCTCCGGGTCGAGGGCGCTGTCCGGGTCCCCGCGCACGCGCAGCGACGGAACATTCACGACCAGGACCACTAGCCACGCCAGCACCAGCAATGCGCCGAGGCAAGAGCGAAAGCGGGTGTCGGGACCGAAGTCGGAGTAGCCGTCGTCGCCGGTGACGGCGAGCGCGTCCTCATCGTCCGGCACCGATTTGATATCGCTCAGGGACACAACGCGAACGGCGTCCGAGGCGAGCCAGGCGTCGTCCCGCGCGAACGTCGCTGCGTTGATCAAGATGGGAGACCCCGACGAGCCGATGGAGCGGCAGGTGAGGATCGCCCTCACGGCGTCCCCACACCCTTCGCTCTCAGATCGGCGAGCACGTCGTCGATGATCTGCTCGAGTGACGTCCGTGGCCGAAACCCCGTGACGCGCTCCAGCTTGGTTACGTCGGGGACACGCGTCGGCATGTCCTCAAAACCCTCCGCGTACGCCTGCTCATAAGGCACGAGCACGATCTCGGAGTCGCTCTTCGCACGCTCCTTCACGATCTCGGCCAGCTGCATGATGGTGACCTCGCGGTCGGACCCGACGTTGAACACGTCGCCGACCGCCTCGTCGCTGTCCAACAAACGCAGGCTGGCTTCTACGGTATCCTGCACGTGGCCGAAACAGCGCGTCTGCTCGCCGTCCCCGTACACCGTGATCGGTTGCCCGCGCAGCGCCTGCGTGACAAAGTTCGGGACGACCATTCCGTAGCGGCCGATCTGCCGCGGCCCGACCGTGTTGAAGAACCGAACGCATACGACCGGCACACCCTTCTCCCGGTGGTACGCGAACGCAAGCCACTCGTCCAACGCTTTCGAACACGCGTACGCCCACCGCGAGCACGTCGTGGGCCCCAGATTGAGATCGTCGTCCTCCGTGAACGGAACCGCCGTGCTCTTACCGTAGACCTCCGACGTCGACGCGACGAGAACACGCTTCTGGCTCTTCGACGCGGCCTTTAGCACGGTGTCCGTCGCGCCCACGTTGGTCTCGATGGTGTGCGTCGGACGCTCGATGATGAGGCGGACGCCCACAGCCGCAGCGAGGTGGACGGTGCAGTCCGCATCGTCCACCAACTCGGTTACGAGCGATTCGTCCAGCGCCGAGCCGATCCGGTGGTCGAATCCGTCCTCGCCGACAAGGTGCTGGAGGTTGTCCATGCTGCCCGTGGAGAGGTCATCGAGCACCATGACCTCGTCCCCGCGATCGAGCAAACGCTCCGAAAGATGCGAGCCGATGAACCCGGCGCCCCCGGTGACCAGAACCTTCATGTGGCGAGGACCTCCATGGCGCGTTGCGCCTCCTTCTTCTCGTCTTCACGCCTGACGATCTCAAGGCGGCGGACGATCACGGCTCTCTCAGACCACAGCCTCCTCCATGCGACCTGGACAGCCTCCCCCAGGAGCATGAACAACACCGGACACCCGACGAGAAGGACCAGCCTCTCTCGCAGCGGCGGCTTCCGCGTCGAGCCAACCCGTACCTTTCGCTGCGCCGACATACGGGCATACTAACGGACCGATCTTGCTCGTTCCCTTCATGAGGCTAATTCCCCGCTCCTCGGACAATGTCGCGATCTGATCGTTCTCTCTTCACGCTGTTCGCCGCATCCGGCTTCGCCGCTCTGGTGTACCAGGTCGTATGGCAGCGTTCTCTGTTCGCGATCTACGGCATCAACATCGAGGCCGTGACCGTCGTCGTGACGGCGTTCATGCTCGGGCTCGGGATCGGCAGCCTGGCGGGCGGCGCCCTGTCGAGGAACCCCCACCGACCCGCCCTGCGGACCTTCGCGGGGATCGAGATCGCCATAGGAGTGTTCGGGTTCTTCTCCTTGGCGCTGCTTCACACGGTCGGCGAGGCGACGCTCCGACTACCCATGATGGGAACGGCTTGCGTCACGTTTCTCCTGGTGCTCGTGCCGACCCTGCTCATGGGCGCGACGTTGCCCTTGCTGGTCGCGCACAGGGTGCGGCGATCTGGGAACGTGGGCATGTCGGTGGGTGCGCTCTACTGCATCAACACGCTCGGGTCCGCCCTGGCATGCTTTGCGACGGTGCTGTGGATGATGCCGGCGCTCGGTCAGAGCGGATCAGTCGTCCTCGCCGGTGTCCTCAACGTCAGCGTCGGGCTCGGCGCCCTGCTCCTGCAGCGCGCGGAGGTCGCCTCGTGAGCGGCGGCCGGGTCCTCATCGTCGCCGGCGCGGCAGGCTTCATCGCCCTGTCGTACGAGATCCTCTGGTATCGGTCGTTCTCCTTCGTCACGGGCACCCGCGCGGACGTGTTCGGGCTGCTCCTCGGCTTTTACCTCCTCGGAATCGCCGGCGGCTCGATCTGGGCGCGACGCATCTGCAGTCGTAGCACGGCGACGGCTTCATCCGACCAGATGGCGAGGATCGGCGGGATCATCCTGCTGGCGAACATCGTCAGCTTCCTGGTCATCCCGATAGAGGCGTTTCTCGCGACCACTTTCATCGGCTGGTGGCCTTCATTCCTGCTCGTCTCGATCGGCGCCGGGCTCATGGGCGCGACGTTGCCGCTGATCGCACACTTCGCAATTCCCCCGGACGACAAGAGCGGCGCAAGGCTGTCCTACCTGTACCTCGCCAACATCGTGGGCTCGGCGCTCGGGAGCCTGGCCACGGGCTTCTTGCTGCTCGACCTGGTGACGCTCGAGGTATGTGGCCAACTCCTCCTCGGACTCGGCACGCTGCTCGGAGTCCTGCTGAGCCGGCGACTCCTCGCGGCGATGATCGTGACCGCGGCGCTGATCCTGCTCGCGCCATGGCTCCACGACGAGCTGTGGGAGCGGTTGAAATTCGAGGACAAGTGGAAGTCCGGAAAGCCCTTCAAGCACGTCCTCGAAAATCGCCATGGGGTGATCTGCATCACTGCCGACGGCGAGGTCTACGGCGGCGGCATGTACGACGGCAAGATCAACACCGACCTCACGACTGACCGAAACAGCGTCTACAGACCGTGGTCACTCCTCGGCGCCGACCGCGAGTACCGTCACGTTCTGGTGGTTGGCCTCTCCATGGGCTCGTGGGCCCAGGTCATCGCTCACTTCCCGGGGCTCGAGAAGCTCACCATCGTCGAGATCAACGGGGGTTATCTCGACCTCATCCCCCTCTTCCCGGAGGTCGCAGGCCTTCTCGACAACGACCGCGTCGAGATCATCGTCGACGACGGACGCCGGTGGCTCAACCGTCATCCCGACGTGCGGTTCGACGCCATCGTCCAGAACACCACCTACCACTGGCGCGCCCACATGACCAACCTCCTCTCCCGGGAGTACATGGAGCTCTGCAGTTCACACCTGACCGATGACGGGGTCATGCTGTTCAACACGACCAGCTCGGAGGACGCCATGCTCACGGCGCTGACCGTGTTTCCCGAAGGCATGCGCGTGTTCAACAACATGATGGTGAGCCACGCCCCCCTGCGCTTCTCCACGGAACGGTGGCGCGAACGACTACTGGCCGTGCAGCTCTACGAGAGACCGATGTTCGACGAGGGAATTCCCGCCCACAAGAAGAAGCTCGATGCGCTGATGAAGCTCGCAGATGAACTCCAAGGCCCACCGAGCGAACTCGGCTTCGAGTCCGGAGCGAATCTTCTCCCGCGCCTGAAGATGTCGGGAGCGGTCGTCATCACCGACGACAACATGCACTGCGAATGGAACTGATCAGTTCCGGAAGGCGCGGTGGCAGGCGTTGCAGGACTGCTTGATGCGTCGCAACTCCTCGGACGCATCCAGAGCCGCCTCGGCATCGCCCCCCTTGGCCTTCTCGAGAAGGCCCTCGAGAGCACGGACCTGATCCGCGACATCGGTCATGCCCTGGCGCAGCCCCGCGGGCTCGGCGCCGCACGCATCCAACGTCGCACGGTCGAGCAGCTCGGCCAGACGGCCGGCCTCGTGTGCGGGGTCGAGATCCGGATGCTCGGGATCCACCTTCCAGCCGCGTTTGTCGAGCATGTAAAGGTGGTCGTAGATACGCGTGCTCTCGATCATGGCGAGACGCAAACCGTCGAAGCGCACCTGGGACGGGAAGTCCCACGCGAGCGACGCGGACATCCGTCGAGTGGGCAGGGCTCGCGACGCCACGACCTCGTAGAGGCCCTCGTACTTGCCCGACGTCCCGCACCACTGGCGCATCTCCGCCAGCGCCTGGTCCCGCGACACGCCGTCGATCAACACGCGTCCCACGGCCGCTGCGGCGGGGCCGCGATGGCGACCGTGGAAGCAGTGAACGAAGAAGGGTGCCTGGAGCTCGTGAAAAGTCTTGGCGACCCGAAGGAGCTCGTCCTCGGTGATGCCGCGGTACTGGAGCGGCACGTGTACGTAGCGCATGCCGAAGCGTTTCGCGGTCTCCGTGTCCGGCGCCTTGCCGTCGACCGACAGGACCGTCTTGACCCCGAGAGCCGCCATCCGTGCGAACCCGGTCTCGTCTTCCGGCTCGCTGCCGGAGATGATCTGCGAACTCAGCCGATGAACGTTCAACAGCCCATGCCCGTTCTCGCCAGATCGGCCGGGGAGCCGTACCCGCATCGCACGGTCATAGGCAGTCTCGAGCAGCGTGGCGCCGACAGCCTGGGCGCTGGCGCGCGGCGGCTCGGAC
>JABSRK010000113.1 GCA_013213915.1 Planctomycetota bacterium | reverse complement strand
ACGGTGGTGGCACGTGCCGCGCCGGACGCCAGCGGGTTTCCGTTGATGGAGATCGTCATGCCGCTGGTTTCGCCGTGAATCTCGGCGAGCACGTCGACACGGTCCCAGGCGCCGGATGCGGCCGACACGACGCCGAGGGCCGTGATCCCGCTGTTGTCATCGTGAGCGGACGCGGTGGTGAGCCGCGAAACGGTCACGTCAGCGGGCAACAAGGTGCTGGTCTCGTCGCGAACGGGTGCGTCACCGGCGACGACCACGTTGAGCGAGCGCCCGGCGTCCCTGGCGTGGGCGAGGGCGCGCAGGGCAGGCTCTACCGTCGCCGGACAGGCGTCGGGGGTGACGCCCTCCAGCCGGCGATCGAGGACGCGCTCGTGTTCGCCTGGGAGCAGCAGGGTTCGGATGTGACTGCCGCAGAGGAGGACCGCGCGCCGGTCGCGCGGCAGGGATGCCGCGTGGCTTCTCGCCGCTTCTATGACACGCTCGAACCGATCTCCGTACGCCATGCCCGCCGAGCCGTCGATGAGGATCACGTGATCGGCGTCCTCCGATCCCTTCCATTGGGGGTCGGCGAAGCCGAGCCAGAGGAGGGACGCGATGAGCAGGACGAACAGGTAGGCGAGGAGGTGGCGGAACCGCCGCACCAGGACGCGCGCGCGGGCCTCTTCGAGCGCCTCCTTCCAGAACAGCGTCGTGACCACGCGCTTGGGCTGATAGCGCACGCGAAGCCGCTGCAACAAGAAGAGCGCGCCTGCCAGGCCGGCCACACCAAGGACGACGCCGAGTCCGGACAGGTTGGCGAAGCTCATGTGACGTAGCTCCCTGTCTCGAACAGCATGGCGAGCTGGGATACGACGTCTTCGTCGGTGTCCAGCAGGAGCATCCCTGCGGGCTTCTTGCGAGCGAATGTCGTCAGCGCTTCCTCGAAGCGCGCATAGGAGCGGCGGTAGGCGTCGACGACGGGGGCCGTCGCGGACACATCTTCGGTGTGACCGGATTCGCAATCCACCAGCTGGAAGTCTCCGCCTGGATCGGGCTCTGCGTCCGTCTTGCGCCACAGACGTACAAGGAGCACCCGATGACGCAGGCCCTTCAGCGCCTTGACGACGGCGTCCGCGCCGGCAGGGTCGAAGAAGTCGGACACGACGACCGCGAGTCCCTCGCGCAGGCCCATGGACGAGAACGTACGGATAGATTTTTCGAAGTCGGTGGTGGGGCCGGGCCGAAGCGCCGCGAGCGACTCCGCGAACCGCCAGAGGCGTCCCTTCCCGGCGCGCGGCCGGAGCGCGACCTCCAGGTCGTCGGCGAACGGGAACAAGCCGACGCTGTCATGCTGGGAGAGGGAGATCGACGTGAGTGCGAGGGCGGTCCGCAATCCCGCGCGGATGCGTGGCGGGTCCTCCTCGAACAGGCTGCGGGAGCGGTCCACGAGCAGGTACACCGGGAGGTCCTCCAGCTCCTCGTAGAGCTTCAGGAAGACCTTCCCGAGCCGCCGGTACACGGTCCAGTCGATGGCTCGGAAGTCGTCGCCCGGTGTGTACGGCCGGAAGTCTCGGAACTCGATCCCGGCGCCCAGGTCGTTCGAGCGCTGCGCGGCGTGACGCCCCCCATGGGCGACGCGACGCGCCAGGATGTGCAGCCTTCGCAACGACTCCAGGAACTCCGGATCGAAGAGCTCCTTCGCCGTGAGGGTGGTGGTGTCAGGCATCGATCAGGAAGACGGAGGCTTGACGTTTTCGAGGACGGCGCTGATGACGTGGTCGGGCGTGACCCCGTCCGCCTGACCTTGGAAGTTGACCATGACGCGGTGGCGCAGGACGTCGTGCGCGCACGAGCGGATGTCGTCGCTGCTGACGGCAAACCGGCCGTCGAGCAGCGCCCGCACCTTTCCGGCGAGGAGGAGTCCCTGGGCGCCGCGGGGGCTCGAGCCGAGCAGGATGTTCTCGTTCACCATATCGCACGCGTGTGGGCTGTTCGGCTGGGTCCCGATGACCAGGCGTACGGCGTCGTCCTGGACATGCTCGGGGACGGGTACGGAGCGAACGACCTCGCGCATACGCATGATCTCATCGCCGTTGGACACGTGGGCGGCCTTTTGCTTTTGGGTCCCCGTCGTGCGGTTGAGGATGTCCTTGTACTCGGACTCTTCCGGGTATCCGACGATGATCTTGAAGAGGAAGCGATCGAGTTGCGCTTCGGGGAGGGGATAGGTGCCCTCCTGCTCGACAGGGTTCTGGGTCGCCATGACGCAGAACGGCTCCTCGAGCTTGATGGTCCGCTTGCCCACAGAGATCTGTCGCTCCTGCATGGCCTCGAGCAACGCGGACTGCGTCTTCGGGGTCGCTCGGTTGATCTCGTCGGCAAGGACCAGGTTGGCGACCAGGGGGCCTTCCTGGAACTGGACGGTGTGATGTCCTTCCTCGTCGTCCACGAGGATGTTCGTGCCCTGGATGTCGGCCGGCATCATGTCAGGGGTGAACTGGATACGTGAAAAGCGGATGTCCACCGCTTCACCGAGGGCGTGGACGAGCATGGTCTTGCCCAGCCCGGGGACGCCTTCGAGTATCACGTGCCCGCCGACGAGCAGGGCTGTCAGCACGGAGTCGATGGCGGCCTGCTGGCCGACGATGACCTTCTGCACCTCGGACTTGATGCGGTCGTGGACGTTACAGAAATCGGCTGCTGCGCTCTGCGCGGCGGCCACGGTTGTCGCGTTGTTGGTCACGGACGGTTCCTCGAGTTCTTGCGGATGGCCCTGAAGTAGGCCCTCACCAGGTCTTGCATCCAGGGAGCGAGTTCCGGATTGGACAGGTGTCCCGCCGGAGTACCACGGGGGCGACGGGGGCTCGCTTTCACCGAAGCGATGTCCTCGGGCTGCGGCTCCACTCGCTCCTGTGTGATCTTGGTCTTGCCGGGGTTGGGCCGGCCCTTGATGTGGTCGGGGATCGGAACCCCCAGTACGAGAGACGCCACGCCGCGGGACTTCTTCCGCGTTCCCGGTCCACCACGGCCGTTTGCGTCGGGGTTGGACATGTTGCCGAAGCCGATGGAGAGGTCGCGGTTCACGGGCGGTTTGCGGTCACGTAGTGCGGGCTGCAGCCCGCCGCGGGCGTCCGAGTTGTCGAATTCGTCATCCACCTCTTCGTCGTCGTCCAGGTCTTCCTCGTCGTCCGACGTCACCTGGTCCTTGCTCGACCACTGGGAGGCGGCGGGGCTCTTGTTCGAGCCACTGGCGGCGCCGCGTCCGGTGGTGTGGCCAGATTCTTCCTCGGCCTTGCGTTCCTTGTCCGGGTCCTGAGGCCGATCGGGGCGCTTCTTGGGTTTCTTGTTCTTCTTCTTGGTGCGTTCCTTGCTCGACTTGGTCGACTGCCCCTGGCTCGACGGCGTTCCGCGCGCCTGGCCCTTTCCGGACGACGACGCGGCGTCGCCAGAGCGTCCGAATCCGGTCTTGCCCTGGCTCTTCTTCACGTCTCGCGTCGGTGGCGCGGCCTCCTTGCCGGGACGTGCAGGGGCCGATCCTTGCGGCGGCGCCGTTGTGGGTTCGGACTTCTTTTCGTTGTCGGGCGGCTGTGGCTGATCGTCGGGCGGCTCGTCCCTGGCGGGCTCTTCCTCGGCGACCACGCCGGTGCTGGCGCCGCTTCCCGCGGGCGTGGCGACGGCCTGATCGCCGATGGACATCGCGACGACCCCGAGGATGACCGCGACGAGGGCGAGGACGCGTCCGCGTTGGGACATGGACCAGGGAGGGGATTGCGTCGCGAGCGAGGCAGTGCGCGCGTCATCGACGTGATCGCGGGCATCCTGCAGCGCGAGGTGCATGAACGGCGTCGGTTCGCTGACGTCCAGGAACTCTGAGGCCGTCGTGAGCCGGTCCTTGAGCTTCAGCTGTCGGTCGACTTCCAGGAGCGAAGGTTTGCGCGGGATCGAGCGCAGGGACGCAAGTGCGGCCCGGACGGGGACCCACAGCGCGCCAAGCGACAGCGACCATGGGAGCATCTGCAGGGGCGACAGGGCGGCTCCGAACAGGTGGGCGATCAGCGTCCACGACAACAGCGCGACGACGATCATGAGGGCCTCGTCGACGGCGGCACCGGCGGCCGTGCGCGCGTGGTGACCGCGGATGACGTCGGCGCCCTTCCGCGCGACGGCGTCGAGCTCGCGCTCGAACACGTTCGAATCGAGGCCGCCCGCCATCAGCGCTTCTCCCTGGGTTCAGCGCCTACGGGGTTGATCTGTACGGCCTGCAGCACTTCTCGCGTACCCACATTGCGGATGTAAGCGACGATGGATAGCTGCCGTGGGTCGATCCCCGTCGATAGCCTGGAGCACGACTTGCCGCCGCCCTGCTCGTAGCTGTCGAGGTAGGCCTCGTTCTCGGCCGTCACGTCGGCCAGGGTCTTGCTGAACGGGATCGTCATCTTGCCGCCTTCGGGGGCGTAGCGAACGCCGTCGAGCTTTCCGGTCAGCGCCGCGCGGGCGACCATCCGGTTGACCACGACCTGGGCCTTGCCGGGATACAGCACGCCGCGCTCGGCGAGCACGATCTGGACGTGGAGGCCGGATGCGGCCGGTCCCTTGATCACGGCCTCGCCTGACACGACGCCCTTCTCCACCTTGCCGGTGACGGCGACCGTCCAGTCGGACTCCTTCGTGAGCGCGTCGAGGACGCGCGTGCGGTTGGCCTCGTACACCTGCTCACCCTTGCGCCACTTCTCTGCCCCGGGGCCGGTCACGACGCCGTTGACCTTGGTGTAGATGGGTCGTGGGTCGCGGTAGTACTCGGCCATGTGCATGGACAGGGCGTTCATGAGCGCGGTCGGTTCGGGTTGCTCGACGTGGTACATGAGCACCGCACACCGGTCGCGTTGGTAGTGCGAGAGCAGCCCCTCCGCCGCCATCGCCCCGCCGATGGCGAAGCTGCGCCAGCCTTCGGGAAGGCGCTGCCCGAAGTGTCCGTTGGTGAAGAACTCCACCAGCACCACACGGTTGGACGTGTTGTCCGGCTTGGGCTCGAAGCGCGTCGCCGCACCGAAGTTGTAGACCTTGCCGGCGATCATCTGATCGATCAGGTCCACCGACAACGGCTCGCCGGTCATCTTCTGCTGCAGTCTCTCGAGCGAAGTGACGGCCATGGGGCCGCTCTCGGGTTGGACCACGGCCTGCACGTAGCGGGACATGGCCCGCCGGTACCGCTCCTCGAGTTCGTAGAAGCGGCCCAGGTGCAGGTTGATCATCCCGTCCTCGGGGAGACCGAACGCGGCCGACAGCAAGTGCTCCCACGCCTTGCGCCGCCGCGCCGGGTCTTCGAGCATCAGTTCGCCGAGTTTGCTGTGCAGCTTGTGAACCGACTCGGGATACCTGTCGTCGCGCCCGCTCTTGACGCCGATCTCGCCGGCCATGATCGCGACATCAGGGCGGCGCGATTCGAGCAGGGTCTTCATGGTCGTCAGCGCTTCAGTGCAGCGCAGGTCCTTCACGCGCGTCTTGTCCATCCACTCGAGGGCGGGCACGAAGTCTCCGGAGTCGGCCTCCGTGTCGATCTGCAGGTCGAGCAGGAGCTCGGCGCACTCGCGGGCGAGGCGCGCTCCCTTGTGTTCCTCCAGCCACGCGAGAAGCGGCTCGGGCTCCTCTTCGAGCTGCGCTTGAAAGAACGCCAGATCCTCTGCGGGGAATCTTGGCGCTCGCGTCGGGGTCACCTTGACCCACTTGTTGACACGGTCGATCTCGACGCGGAGGTCTTTCAGGATGCCGAGTCCGAGGGTCCCGAGGGCGCGATCGGGGTGAACCTGGACGAGCTCCGCCGGACGCATGGCGACGTACTGGTGGAGGTCCAGGGTCTTGAGTTTCACCTGGCCGATGTCACCCGCTGGTTTCCCCAGTTCGTCGCAGATGTCCTCATCGACCACGCTGTCATGGCGCGACGTCCCGACGTTCATGACAGCGAGGCTGTTGTCCGCGAGGCGCACCGGCACCCAGACGAAGTCGTTCACCAGGGTGCACGACGTGACGACTTCGCCCTCGCTTTCGCTCGGCGGCTCGCCGCTCCGCGCAGATGGCGGCCGCAGCAGGATTTGCCCGGCGTTGAGATCGAACACGACGTGGTATCCGCCCAGGACCTTGGATCCCAGGGTCCCCACGCAGGCGTTCTCTCCCAGCTCCCTGGAGTACAGGCGCGTGAAGTCGTCCAGGATGTCCTCATCGCCATGCTCGCGGCCTTCGATCTGCAGGTTGAAGCCCGGGAGATGGACGGTGATGGGTTGCCCACCGCCCTTGTCCACACCGAGGGGATCCGCCGCGCGGTTATGGAGTTCGAGGGCGCAGGGGCGGTCGTAGTCGATGAACAGGTTGACGGGGATGCGCCGGAACCTGGTCGAGAGATCGCAGCGGGCGACCAGTCGCCCGGCGATGATCTTCACCGGCATCCGCGCCTCGAGCCCGGCCGCGCCCTGGGCGGCGAGCGAGGGGCCCAGCCACAGGATTAGCAGGGCGCAGGCGAGGCTGCGGTGGACGGTGTGAAGGCCGGTCTTCATTGCTCTCTGGGAATGTGGACCCCGCTTGGGACGCATGCTGACCCGACCATGGTAACCGCAGGGGCGCGCCGTCGATCGCGCGCGTGACGCGGGGAGGGGTCCGCGTCGATTCAGCGATCAGCCGCCAGCGTTCAGCCCGATGGCTGTCGGCTGACGGCCCACAACTCGTCTCACTCGCCTCGAGGGGTGCCTTCGATGTTGCCGAAGGCCCAGTTGTCGAGGGTCATCTTGATGTTGAAGTCGATTTCGAACGGCACGCTCACGGCGACCGGGACCATGCCCTGGCCTCAGCACGTGCCCGGGAAGTACGCCGTGGCGATTTCCCGACCCGTCTTCTTGTTCGTGAAGGTGAACTTGGGTGACTTGCCCAGCGGCTTGAACGCCAGGTACTGCTCGCCCTGCGTGCCGTAGTACCAGACGGTTTCGGGGGAGAGTCCCACCTTGTCGCCCTTGCGCTGGTAATCGAACTCGGCTTTCACCGGTCCGCCCCAGCCGACTACGAGCGGCTTGTCCGCTGCAACGGTCATGGACTTGCTGCGGCCGCGCACGAACTTCATGCGGTTGGCGCCGATGCCGAGCTCGCCGCTGTGGGCGACGTACTTGCCGGCCGGGACCAACAGGCCCGCCTTCGCACGGGACATCTCGAACGAGTACTGGCCGTCCACGCTCTTCAGGACCGCGCCAAGAACCTTGGCCTTGGTGTCGACGTCGAGCTTCAGGGTGCCCGTTGGTCCGGTGAAAGGCGCGTACGTGATCTTCGAGCCGTTCGGGGCGACGTCGATCTCATAGAGCGTTCCGTTGACGTTCAACGCCTTGGACAGGAACGAGGCCGCCTTGCTGCGACCGATGACCAGGGCATCGACGCCGTAGTCGGCGTAGCTACCGTTGTTGTTCTGGTCGATGATCTGGACACGGACGCCGTCGATCTTGGTCGTCGCCGCGCCGCCGGCTGCGAAATGCCAGCCGCCCTTTTCGACCAGGCGTACGGCGTAGGAGAACGCGCGACCCGAGGGCGTCTTGCCCTTCAGGGTGACCCGGCCTTCGGTGCCCTCGACCTTGACGTCGAAGGTGCCGTCGCCGTCGGAGTCGATCACCAGGGCCGTCCCCTCGATCTTCGCCGCGAAGCGCTGGCCGAGGCTCTGTTCGAACGGGAACCCGACACCGACTGGGGTGAACGTCTCAGCGGGGAGGCTGAGCTTCCACTTGCGGTGGGTGCGATACTCGAGGTCCTGCGTGGTCGGTTCGAACACCGAGGCCCCTGCGGCGGCGCTGTCCTGGGCGATCACGGGGAGGGCCGAGGCGACAAGCGCCAAGATCAGCCACGAAAGCCATTTGCGTTCAACTCGCACTTTTCCTGTCCTCCGCTGTGGAGACCCGGGCTCTGGGAGCGGGGTCCTGGTACCGGCCCCGATTCTAACCGCCTCTTGGACGGTCGGGGGGAGCCCGCTGTTTCCAGCTTTTGGATCCTATCGGCTTCAGGATGGTAGACCATGCCCCCCCTGGGCCCCGATGTTGGGCCCCCAGCAGGAGTTGAGCCATGTCCGTTGCAGCTTTCGAGCCCCGATTCATGCGTGTGGGCGTGCTCACCGCCGCCCTCCAGGAGTTGACCCCTCGGGAGGTCCGAGACGCGGATCCGGACCGGGCGGTCGAGGAATGGCTCCAATTCGCGGCCGAACTGGGGGCTGACGAGATCCAGCTTTCGACCGCTTTGCACCCGAGCGTGGCCGACATCCCCGCCGAGGCCATGCTGGACCCGGTGGCGAACACCCTGGATTTGCGCGAGCCCTTCAATGCGGCCCGCGCTGAGCGGGTGCTGGCCGCGGTGCGCGAGACCGGGGTGGAGATCGCGGACGTGGCGTACTTCGACAACATGCTCCACGACGACCCCGCGATCCGTCAGAAGAAGACCGACTTCATGCTGCGGGTCTTCGACACCGCGGCACTCCTCGGCGTGAAGGCGGTGTGTGGGTTCGTCGGCAAGAACGTCAAGCGGACGGTCGACGGAAACCTCACGGACTTCGAGGACGTGTTCATTCCGCTCCTGACGGAGGCGAAGGCGCGTGGGCTCGAGTACCGGGTCGAGCAGTGCCCCATGCCCGGGTGGACGTGTGACGACTCGTTCCACAACAACATCGCCTACGCCCCCGGTCCGTGGATCGCGCTGCACAAGATCTGCGAAAAGCACGGCGTCGGTGACCAGTTCCGGATCCACTACGATCCATCCCACGCGGTCCTCATGGGGCAGGACACCCGCTCGATCTTCCAGTACCTGAAGGACGAGGGTTATCCGTTCCTCGTCAGCGGCTTCCACGTAAAGGGACAGGTGACCGATTCCAAGGGCATCAGTGCCTGGGGTACGGGCGGCCAGACCATGGAGCGCGGCGACCAGGTTGACGGCGCCCCCTCGCCCAACCCCGCTGATCAGGCCAACGCGTGGGCGAAGCAGGTCGTCACCTGCGAGCACGAGCTCCCCGGGACCGCTCGCCACGACCCGCTCGGCTACCTGCAGAACCGCACCGTGGACTGGCTCGACCACCAACTCGCCGCTCGCGAACTCCTGGATCTGGACGTGAGCAGCACCGCCCTGATTGTCGAGCACGAATACCCGCCGGCGCGTATCCAGGACAAGGAGAAGCTGCGCCCCATCCTGGAGGGATCGGTGGCTTTCACCCGTAAGATCGACGAGGCCGCCGCCTGCATGTACGCCCTCCAGAACGAGGTCATGGCGGCGCAGGGCATCCCCGTGCAGGGCTTCGGTCGGGAGGCGTACCGAAGCTGATGTGGGCGGGTGCCCGATGCGCGCTTGCGGCCGTGCTGTTGGCCGCGGGAGCCCTGGCCGCGGGGCCGTCCGATCGTCCCCCGAACGTCCTGGTGATCCTGGTGGACGACCTGGGCTACCGGGACCTGGGCTGCCAGGGCTGCATCGACTTCAAGACGCCCCACATCGACAAGCTCGCTTCCGGGGGCGTGCGGCTCACCTCGGGCTACGTCTCCCACCCGTACTGCAGCCCATCACGGGCCGGCATCCTGACGGGCCGCTACCAGCAGCGCTTCGGTCACGAGCACAACTTGCGCTACGAC
>JABSRK010000112.1 GCA_013213915.1 Planctomycetota bacterium | reverse complement strand
AGAGCCCCAGCCTTCCAAGCTGGTTGCGTGGGTTCGATTCCCATCACCCGCTCTTGGATGGGGCGCTGCCGGTGCCCGTCAAGAACATGGACGATCCCTCTTCGGAGGGGATGACAACAAGACGAGCGTGCTGCTGTAGCTCAGTTGGTAGAGCACGTCCTTGGTAAGGACGAGGTCATGGGTTCGAGTCCCATCAGCAGCTCCACTCACCCCGAAGGCCGTGCGCTGGCGCGGTCCGGAAAGCACTGATAGCAGGGCGTCACCCCGAGAGGGTGAGCACCAGGAGCACGATTGGCATGGCGAAGGAAGTCTTCCAGAGGAATAAACCTCACGTCAACATCGGCACGATCGGCCACGTCGACCACGGCAAAACCACGCTGACGGCGGCGATCACCAAGACGCTTGCCCTCAAGGGGCTCGCCGAGGTCAAGAACTTCGACGAGATTGATAATGCCCCCGAGGAAAAAGCACGCGGCATCACGATCAACACAGCCCACGTCGAGTACGAGTCGGAAAACCGGCACTACGCGCACGTCGACTGTCCTGGTCATGCCGACTACGTGAAGAACATGATCACGGGTGCGGCCCAGATGGACGGCACGATCCTTGTGGTCGCGTCGACCGACGGGCCCATGCCGCAGACCCACGAGCACATCTTGCTCGCGAAGCAGGTCGGTGTGCCCGCGATCGTTGTCTTCATGAACAAGATCGACCAGGTTGACGACTCCGAGTTGCTCGACCTGGTCGAACTTGAGATCCGCGAGCTCCTGAGTAAGCACGGGTTCCCGGGCGATGACACTCCGGTCATCAAGGGCTCAGCGCTGAAGGCGATGGAGGCGCTCGATGGAGGTGCCGGTGCCGATTCCCCCGACACCGCTTGCATCATGGAGCTCATGGAGGCCTGCGACAGCTTCATCCCGGAGCCGAAGCGTGACGTCGACAAGCCGTTCCTGATGCCGGTCGAGGACGTGTTCTCGATCGAGGGACGTGGCACGGTCGCGACGGGTCGCGTCGAGCGTGGGATCGTCCACGTGAACGACAAGCTCGAGATCGTCGGTCTCAAGGAGGAGGCCGGTGAGACTGTCTGCACGGGCGTCGAGATGTTCCGCAAGATCCTCGACGAGGGGCGCGCGGGCGATAACATCGGCGCGCTGCTGCGCGGCGTCAAGAAGGACGAGATCGAACGCGGTCAGGTCCTCGCCAAGCCGGGCAGCATCACCCCCCACACCAAGTTCAAGGGCGAGGTGTACGTGTTGAAGAAGGAGGAAGGCGGCCGCCATACTCCGTTCTTCACCAATTACAGACCGCAGTTCTACTTCCGTACCACGGACGTGACCGGCAAGGCGATCCTCCCCGAGGGCGTCGAGATGGTGATGCCGGGGGACAACATCGAGATGTCGGTCGAACTCATCGCTCCGATTGCGATGGAAGAAGGACTCCGCTTCGCCATCCGCGAGGGTGGCCGCACCGTTGGTGCCGGCGTCGTTGCACAGGTGATCGAGTAGTCGAACGACGAGGACCTCGCCCAGCGCGCCCGGGCCGAGGCGTGAGGCCTATCGCAGGTGACGCTGGTGGTGGCGTCGCCTGCGCAGGTGTCTTCAGAGAACGAGATGGCTGAAATCCACAAACAGGGACAAGGTGTCCTGGTCCGACGCACGGGGTTCTGGGCCTTGGCCCTCCTCGTGGTCTGGGGCGGGCAGTCGCTCTATACCTGGCTCATCAACACGTTCGACTTCGCCAAGGTCCTCGTGCTGGAGCGGGATGCGGCTCACCACCTCGACGGCTGGGAGATCCCGGTTCTCCAGCAACGATTCAATGGCGGCTTTCTCGTGGCCTGGGGTGTCGTCGGATTGTCGCTGTGGGCCATCCACCGTCTCTTGAACAAGAAGCGGTCCGCGGACTTCCTCATCGAGACGAACGAGGAACTCAAGAAGGTGACGTGGCCCAGCTGGGCCGACGCGAAGAGTTCGTCCACGATCGTGCTGGGATTCGTGGTGTTTCTCGCGCTCTTCCTGTGGAGTTCGGACATGTTCTTTGGGTGGATTTTCCGGTTGCTCCTTGCGTGATGCTCATGATGCTCGACGACGATCCGATCACTCCAGAAGAGAGCCCCGACGAAACGGCGGAAGCGGCTGCGGCCGCACCCGACGTCGCGGCGCCGTCTGCCGGTGCGCAGGCGCAGTGGTACGCCGTGCGTGTCCAGAGCAACAAGGAAGACTCCGTCAAGCGCAACATGGAGCGTCGGATCGAACTACGCGGCCTGCAGCGCAAGGTCTCCCAGCTCGTCGTCCCGACCGAGAAGGTGGCGGAGATCAAGAACGGCAAGAAGCGCACGCGTCAGGTCAAGACGTATCCCGGTTACGTCCTCATCGAGATGTTCATGGACGATGAGACGTGGGCGTTCGTTCGCGAGACACCCGGTGTCGGCGATTTTGTCGGCGGCACGTCGGGGTCCCACCAGAAGCCGTTTCCGTTGTTGGAAGAAGAGGTCAACAAGATCTTCGGAGTCGAGGTGCTCGGCACCGAGGCCCCGAAGATCAAGATCGATTTCGGCATGGGAGACAAGGTGAAGATCCGCGAGGGGCCGTTCGAGAACTTCGAGGGCGTCGTGGAGGAGATCAACGAGCAGAAGGGCACGGTGCGGGTCGTCGTTACGATCTTCGGCCGCGCCACACCCGTCGAGCTTCAGTACTGGCAGGTGGCGCCGATCTGACGGTCCCTGGCGGGATCTCTCGATCGGGTTGAGAAAAAGGTACAGCGATGGCCAAGGCAGTAAGCGCGAAAATCAAGCTTCAGTGTCCGGGTGGGCAGGCGACGCCGGCTCCGCCGGTCGGTCCGGCTCTCGGTCAGCACGGCGTGAACATTGGCGAGTTCGTCAAGAAGTTCAACGACGCCACGCGCGACAGCGGGGGACTCACCATCCCGGTCGAGATCACCGTGTATGGCGACCGCTCATTCGATTTCATCCTGAAGTCACCGCCTGCAGCCGTGCTGCTGAAGAAGGCCGCGGGTGTGGTCAAGGGGGCAGGGAACCCCAAGACCGACCGTGTCGGTGAAGTGACCATGGCCCAGGTCATGGAGATAGTGAAGCTCAAGGAGAAGGACCTGAACGCAGCCTCTGACGAGGCTGCCTGCCTCATCATTGCCGGGACCGCCCGGTCGATGGGCATCAAGGTCGTTGACTGACAACGTGCTGTCGGCGGCGGAGCTGTCGATAGCGTGCGGACGTGGAACAAGACGAGTCTCGGCTACGGATGCCGGGACACGAGGTGGCGGGCCCGAGGGTGCGGCCGGACCACTTCGTGAAACTAGCACCCTGAAGGAGGCGCGTGGATGCCAGGAGTTGGCAAGAGACACCGCGCGGCGCAGAGCCAGGTCGAGAGCGTTCGCCCCTACGAGGTGGCGGAGGCCGTTGATCTGTTGGGTAAGTTGCCGAAGGCGAACTTCGACGAGACGGTCGAGGTGAGCTTGAGGCTGGGTATCGACCCGAAGAAGTCGGACCAGGTGGTTCGCGGGTCGATCAGCCTGCCCCACGGTATCGGCAAGGAGCTGCGCGTGGTCGTCTTCGCTGAAGGCGACAAGGCCGATGCGGCCAGCGAAGCGGGCGCCATGGAGGTCGGCTCGGCCGACCTCGCGAAGAAGGTTCAGGACGGCTGGACCGACTTCGACGTGGCGGTCGCGACGCCCGACATGATGAAGCACGTCGGGAAGCTGGGGAGGGTCCTCGGACCCCAGGGCAAGATGCCGTCTCCCAAGGCCGGAACCGTCACCATGGACGTGGCGAACGCGGTCAAGGAGTTCAAGGCCGGGAAGATCGAGTTCCGCAACGACGCGGGCGCCAACGTGGCCGCGCCGATGGGGAGGCGCTCGTTCTCGGCTGACCAGCTTCGCGAAAACGTCGAGGCGTTCATCGAGTACGTCAAGACACTCAGGCCTGCTGCGACCAAGGGCGCCTTCGTCACGAAGGGGTCCCTCTCCGCAACACAATCCCCTGGAATCCCGCTGCGGGTGTAGGAGGCGCACACAGATGAGCAAATCACTGAACGCTGCGCTGATCGCCGAGCTCTCCAACGAGCTCGAAGATGTCGATTCCTGCGTCGTCGTCGGGACCAGTGCCATGAACGTGGCCGAGGTTTCCGAGTTCAGGACCAAGCTCCGGGGGCAAGCCTTCCGGATGCGCGTGGTCAAGAACTCACTGGCCAAGCTCGCTTTCGAGCGGGTGGGCATGGCAGGCCTCGAGGCCGTCCTCGACGGACCGTCAGCCGTGATCCACGGCGGAGAAGGCTGCCTCGCCATCTCCAAAATCGTCGCCGAGGCAAAGCGGACGGCGAAGGACAAGCTTCAGATCCACGGCGGCTTCAACGAAGGAGATGTCGTGGACGCCCAGGGCATTGATGCCCTGTCGAAGGTGCCTGGTCGTAAGGAACTGCTGGCGATGTGCATGGGCGGCTTCTTCGGCCCGGTGAGCAACATGGCCCAGAACCTGGACAACCTGTTCACCGAGATGCACGGACTGCTCGAAGCGCTGGTCGAATCCAACGGCGGCGCCGAGTAGGGAGCCTCAGCGGCTCGAACGAACGCAAACGAATTCAGATCGCACAAAGGAAACGCATCATGTCCGAAGAAACTACCGCAACTTATTCCAAGCAGGTGCAGGGCATCCTGGACACTATCGGCGACATGAAGGTCACCGAGCTCGTCGAGCTCAAGGAGGCCTTCAAGGACACGTTCAAGGTCGAGGCCGCGGCCCCCGTCATAATGGGGGGCATGATGCCGGCTGATGGCGACGGCGGGGGCGCGGAGGAGAAGGATTCCTTCGACGTCATCCTGAAGGCTGCCGGGACGAACAAGATCCAGGTGATCAAGGCGATCCGCAGCATCACGAGCCTGGGGCTCAAGGAGGCCAAGGCACTCGTCGACAGCGCGCCCAAGGCCGTCAAGGAGGGCGCGTCCAAGGACGAAGCCGACGACATCAAGAAGCAGCTCGAGGAAGCTGGCGGCGAGGTCGAATTGAAGTAATTCGCGGCCTTTGCTTGCGTTGCGAGTGATCGCATTTCGTGCGCCTTCCCCGGGGGGGGGGCGCACAACAGAGTTTCGAAGGTTCGCGAGGGACCGAGATCGCGAGACCGGGCGCAATCAGATCGAGACCAGGCCCCGCTTCGGAGACGCCGAGGCGAGGGAGGGTTTTGGTGCCGTCTGAGGCTGATGCTTCGAGGCGGCGACCCCGTGCGCGGGGCGCGAGCCGGGTTTGCGGGTCGATCGAGGTGGCTTGATGACGATCGAATCGAAAGTTTATGGGCGAGGAATAGAGGTTCTCGAGGTTCCTGACCTCACGGACCTGCAGATCAGCTCCTACAGGGAGTTCCTTCAGGAGAGCGCCCCCTCGACCGAGCGGATCATCCTCGGTCTGGAGGCGATCATGCAGGAGACGTTTCCCATCGAGTCGTACGACAAGACGATGCGACTCGAGTATCTGGGGTACGAACTCGGCAAGCCCCGCTACACACCGGACGAGTGCCGGCTGCTGAAGCATACCTTCGGCATGCCGTTCAAGGTCCGTGTCCGTCTCGACAAGGCGGAGCCCGTCGAGGAGGACGTCTACCTCGGTGAGATCCCTCGCATGGTCGGGGGTGGTGAGTTCATCATCAACGGCGCCGAGCGCGTGATCGTCTCCCAACTCCACCGCTCGCCGGGCGTTGACTTTTCGGTCGCAGTCCAGACAGGAGAGAAGAAGCTCCACTCGTGCTGGATCATTCCCGAGCGCGGTTCTTGGATCGAGATCGAGGTCACGAAGAAGGACATCTTGAACGTCAAGATCGATCAGAGCGGCAAGTTCCTCGCGACGACGATCATCCGCGCGTTCGACCCCAATTTCGGGACCGACGAAGCGGTCATCCGCCTCTTCCACGACACCAAGAAGATCAAGCTGACTGGCAAGGCGGCCCTGGAGAAGATCAAGGGTGCGTTCGTGGTCGGAGACATCATCGATCCCGAATCCGGCGAGGTGCGCGTCCCCTGCGGCGAGCAACTCACCGACGAGATGGTGAAGGACATCGGCACGTCGGACCTCAAGGAGATCGAGGTCATCGACGGTCAGCCGAACGAGTTCCTCATCCTCAACACCCTGCGTGAGGACACGGCGAAGAGCCACGAAGAAGCCCTCCTACGGGTGTATCAGCGCTTTCGCCCAGGCAACCCGCCTCAGCTCGAGAAGGCGCGTGACCTGTTCAACGAGAAGTTCCGCGACTCGTCGCGCTACCGCCTCGGAAAGGTCGGGCGGTTCCGCCTGAACCGTAAGTTCGAGCAGAACGTGAGCGAGGAGGAAATGACGCTGACTGCGGATGACTTCATCCACGCGGTTCAGTACATCCTTGACCTGCGCGCGAACGTGGCGGGCAAGGACGTCGACGACATCGACCACCTCGGCAACCGCCGCGTCCGGACCCTCTGCGAACTCGCCGCTGACGAGTTTCGCAAGGGCTTCTTGAAGCTGCGCAAGACCGCCCAGGAGCGGATGAACATCGAGAAGGACAATCTCACTCCGCGTACGTTGATCAACGCGAAGACCATCTCCTCCTCGATCGACTATTTCTTCGGTCGTGGCGAACTGTCGCAGGTGGTTGACCAGACCAACCCCCTCGCCCAGCTCACCCACGAGCGACGTCTCTCGGCGCTCGGCCCGGGTGGCCTGAACCGTAAGCGTGCCGGCTTCGAAGTCCGCGATGTCCACATCTCGCACTACGGACGCATCTGCCCGATCGAGACACCGGAAGGCACCAACATCGGGCTGATCGCCAGCCTCGGGATCTATGCCGGGGTCGACGAGTACGGCTTCTTGACGACGCCCTACCGGGTCGTCAAGAAGGGCAAGGTTACCGACAAGGTGAAGTGGCTTCGTGCCGACGAGGAGAGCCGGACGTGCATTGTGCCGGCTGACACGCACGTGGATTCCAAGAGCGTGTTCACCGAGGACCGGGTCATGGCCCGGTTGCGCGGCGACTTCCGCCTGGTCACGAAGAACGACGTCCAGTACATAGACATCTCGCCCAAGCAGATCGTCGGCGTCTCCGCGAGCCTGATCCCGTTCCTCGAGCACGATGACGCGAACCGCGCGCTCATGGGTTCGAACATGCAGCGCCAGGCGGTGCCCCTGGTGCGCACCGAACCGCCAGTCGTCGCGACCGGCATGGAGAAGATCGTCGCCCGAAATTCGGGCATGGTCGTCACCGCGTTGCACGAGGGGACGGTCAAGAAGGTGACCGCGGATGAGATCCAGGTCGGCGACGATCTCTACCGCCTACGCAAGTTCGTCGGACTCAACGAGCGGACGTGCCTGAATCAGAAACCCATCGTTCGCGAGGGCGAGACGGTGGGCGAAGGCCAGGTGATCGCAGATGGCGCTGCGACGCACCAGGGGGAGCTCGCCCTTGGCCGTAACGTGATGGTCGCGTTCATGCCGTGGGACGGATACAACTTTGAGGACGCGATCCTGATCTCCGAGGAACTGGTGAAGCAGGACTTCTACACCAGCATCCACATCGACAACTTCGAGATCGAGATCCGCGAGACGAAACTCGGTCGCGAGGAGTTCACGAGGGACATCCCGAACGTCTCCGAACGCGCCCTTCGCAACCTCGACGAGAACGGCATCGTGGCCGTCGGCACCAAGGTGCGCCAGGGCGACACCCTGGTCGGCAAGGTTGCACCCAAGTCGAAGAACGAGTTGTCGCCCGAAGAGAAACTGCTCCACGCGATCTTCGGCCGGGCCGGCGAGGACGTGAAGAACGACTCCCTCGAAGTCCCTTCCGGCATCGAGGGTATCGTCATCCACACCGAGCACTTCTCCCGCAAGGTCAACCAGACCGAGGAAGAACGCCAGAAGAACCTCGCCGAGATTCGTAAGGCGGAGAGCAAGTTCCTCCAGCTCTACAAGGAGGAGCTCATGGGACTCGTCGAGCGCCTGTCTGAGCTTGGCAACAAGCCGCTCACGGACGCCAAGTCCAAGGAAGAAATCTCGGCGGACCACGCCAACGACATCCCACACCTCAAGGCCGTTCGCGAACAGATCCAGCACGCGTCCGAGGCAGTCAGGTCTACGCCGGCGAGGAAGGTCGCGTACGACGCCTGCAAGAAATACTTTGATCGCATCGAGGAGTACGAGACCGAGAAGACCAAGAAGGTCAATCGGCTCTCGCGGGGTGACGACCTCCCCACGGGCGTCCTCGAGATGGTCAAGATCTACATCGCTACGAAGCGTCATATCTCGGTCGGGGACAAGATCGCGGGCCGCCACGGCAACAAGGGCGTGATCTCGCGCATCCTTCCCGAGGAGGACATGCCGTTCCACGCGGATGGAACGCCGGTCCAGATGGTCCTGAACCCGCTCGGCGTGCCTTCTCGTATGAACGTCGGTCAGATCCTCGAAACCCACCTCGGGTGGGCCGCCAAGCGCGTCGGATTCCAGGCGGTGACGCCGGTGTTCGACGGCGCGAAGGAGGCCGACATCGAGCAAGCTCTGAAGGACGCGGGTTTGCCGGCGGAGGGCAAGGTCACGCTGTTCGACGGGCGCAGCGGTGAGCCGTTCGAGCAGAACATCACCGTCGGCTACATGTACATGTTGAAGCTCCACCACCTGGTGGACGAGAAGATCCACGCCCGTGCCACGGGCCCCTATTCGCTCATCACGCAGCAGCCGCTTGGCGGCAAGGCGCGCTTCGGCGGCCAGCGGTTTGGCGAGATGGAGGTCTGGGCGCTCGAGGCCTACGGGGCGGCCTACATCCTGCAGGAACTCCTCACCGTCAAGTCGGACGACGTCGATGGTCGGACCAAGATCTACGAGTCCATGGTGAAGGGCGAGAACACGCTCGAAGCGGGAACACCGGTTTCCTTCGACGTGCTGTGTAACGAAATCAAGGGGCTCTGCCTCAATATTGAACTTCACCGTGCGCGGACGGCGCTTGCATGAGCTACGGACATAGCATGCTGAGGCCCACGGCCGACAGCATGTGGTTCTAGGAACAAAACATGACGATGGACGGCCGCTACGAGAAGGTGAACGAGATCGCCACAGTCAGCATCCGTATGGCGTCTCCGACGGACATCCGCAACTGGTCCTACGGCGAGGTGCGGAAGCCCGAGACCATCAACTACCGCACCTACCGGTCCGAAAAGGACGGTCTCTTCTGCGAGCGCATTTTTGGGCCGGAGAAGGACTACGAGTGCTCGTGCGGAAAGTACAAGGGCATCAAGCACAAGGGCATCGTCTGCGATCGATGCGGTGTGAAGGTGACCCACTCGCGTGAGCGCCGGGTCCGCATGGGGCACATCAACCTCGCGGCACCCGTGGCGCACATCTGGTTCTTCAAGGCGATGCCCAGCCGTCTCGGGACGTTGCTGGCGATGAAGACAAACCACCTCGAGCGGGTCGTCTATTTCCAGGACTACGTCGTCGTCGATCCGGGCAACCCGGAGGAGACGAAGCTCGCCGAGAAGCAGCTCCTGACCGAAGAGGAGTACCGCCAGCACCGCGAGAAATTCGGAACCAAGTTCGAGGCGGGCATGGGGGCAGAAGCGGTGAAGAAGCTGCTGCTCCATACGGACCTCGACAAGCTCAGCGCTGAACTCCGCATGGAGTTGACCGAGACCAAGAGCAAGCAGCGCAAGAAGGACATCATCAAGCGCCTGAAGACGGTGGAAGCGCTCCGTGACTCCGAGAATCGTCCTGAGTGGATGATCCTCGACGTCGTCCCGGTCATCCCTCCGGACCTTCGGCCACTCGTGTTGCTCGAGTCCGGGAACTTCGCGTCGTCCGATCTCAACGACCTGTACCGCCGGCTCATCAACCGCAACAACCGCTTGAAGAAGTTCCTCGACCTCAACGCGCCCGAGGTCATCATCCGCAACGAGAAGCGGATGCTGCAGCAGTCGGTGGACGCGCTGTTCGACAACGGCCGTTGCCGTCGCCCGGTGCTCGGCTCGAGCAACCGTCCGCTCAAGTCGCTCACCGACATGATCAAGGGCAAGCAGGGCCGCTTTCGCGAAAACCTGAGAGACAACCATTTGATCCCAATTTGGGACAGCCTGAAAAAGTTATGCGCCCAACAAAAAGACAACAGGCAATGCAAAGA
>JABSRK010000111.1 GCA_013213915.1 Planctomycetota bacterium | reverse complement strand
GCGCCACGTGGGTCGTCATCGACACCATCACGTCCATGCAGAACACCTGGACCGAAGTCGTCTACGCGGTCGAGTCGTTCCTGCCGCGCACCAGCGCGATGCGTCTGTACTTCCGCGCCTCGGACGATCCGAACAACTCGGTCTGCGAAGCAGCGATCGACGACTTCGGAATCTCGGGATTCACTCCCGGCGCGAACCTCGTCGCGACCGGATCAGCCGCGATCGGCACGACGATCACGCTCGACCTCGCCGCACCCTCGTTCCCAGGACGACCTTACTTCCTCGGCGTGTCGGGTTCGGCCCTCGTCGGCATCCCCTTCCCGCCCCTCGGGACGGCTCCCCTCGACGCCGACGCGCTGTTCAACGTCTTCCCGATGTTCCCGCAGATCTTCTCCGGCTTTGTCGGATCGACGGACGTGATGGGGCTCGCCCAGGGGTTCATCCATGTCCCCAGCGACCCGTCCCTCGCGGGATTCCAAGCGTGCGGGGCGGGACTCGTCCTCGACGGTGGCGCTCCGGCAGCCCTCACCGGCGGCGTGCGTCTGGTCGTTCCGTAACCGACCCGCCATGAGGAACGGCGCGACCGACTCCGGGGCTGACCTACCGTTCAAGCGGCTCAAGGCTGCGGACGTCCGCAACGCACTCTACGCGGTGCGCGAGGCGGTTCGGCAGCACATGCGCACCCAACTCGCCCACATGACACCCAGCGCCCAGTCCCTCGACCGCGAGTGGAACGACCTGATGGACTGATCACCTGCCGATGGGGCTGCCGGGGGGAACTTCGACGGATCGCGCCGGTTGGCGCTGGTCCCACGGCCGCTCCAGAAAGCGACGGATGTCGTCAGCCGCCAGAAGCCGGTGAGACCTCTCCGCCCCATTGGCGGACTGGTCCGGCTTTGTGAAGTCGCGCTCCAACGAGCGCAGGCGACCCGTCACCTGTGAGCGCACGGCGTGGGACACTCCGGCCCCCGAAGCCAGGTCCATCAGACGATCGAGGACCCGGCGTTCGACCACGCGTCCGATTTCGGCCTCGTAAGGGTCCTTGGACGGCAGCGCATGCCACGTACGGAGCAGGAGGGTGTCGATGACCTCCACCAGCCCGACCGCTTGTGGATCGAGGGTCGTCGCCAGCGCCAGACGCGTCGCACGCTGGGGGTGGAGCAAGGCCGCGAGCGCGATATCCGCCGCGGTTTCCGCAACTGCGAGCGAATCGAACACCGCCCCCGTACGGCGCGGGAACCGTTCACGTTCACCGCGGCCACCGAAAGGGGACGGTGGAATGACGTCGATCAGCCGGCGAGGCAACGCCAGCGCGCTCGGTCGAAGACACGCGAGCACCTGCTCGAGCGCCATCCTCTGGCGCGCCGCGGGCACGGGTCGTTGCGGAACCTGGCCGTCCCCCCTCACAGCGTACGTGTAGTGATAACCGCCGATGAGCTTGGTCGCCGCCTCGAGTTGGTAACGATGATGGAGATAGACCGGAACAACGGTCTCCTCCAGCGCCGCCATCGGCGTGCCCTCCGGAAGTGTGTTCTCCGACAAGCGATCCATCGCGACGCGACGAACCTTCAGCGCGTGCCCGAGCGCCTCGACCGGATCGGGGCCGTTGTCCCATAGGTGGGCATATGCATGAGCCGTCCCGAGGGAACGCGCGTCCTGGTCCGACGCGAAGTGCATCCCTGCGGCCAGCCACTCATGAACGATCGCTTCGAGTCCCGCCTTCTCGTTGACGCCCGGAGCGAACTGCGTGTAGGCATACCGAACTGAGTACTTGTCCCACTCGCCGATCCCGACGTCATACGCATCCGACAGGTCGAGCGAGCGATCCTCCCGGATAAGGACCTTGGGCGCCGGGTAGTCCATCACCGACGCACGCCCGTTCACGCTCGCGGCAAAGTTATGGGCGAATCCGAGGGTGTGTCCGACCTCGTGGGCGGACAGTTGGCGTATGCGCGCAAGCGCCGTCTCCACGGGCTCGGTTCTCGGATCAGCGAACCCTAGCGCGCCTGATCCTGGGGGGCCCGCGGCGCCACAACAACCGCCATTACCGGGCGTCATGCCCTCGAATATCAGCCGGTCCTGGCGCACCCGCAACGAGCCGAGCAAGACATGACCCTTGATGATCTCCCCCGTGCGGGGATCACGGACGGAACTCCCGTACGACCATCCCCGGGTGCTGCGATGCACCCAGTTGATGACGTTGTATCGGACGTCGAGCGGGTCCGCCCCCTCGGGCATGACCTCGACTCGGAACGCGTCCTTGAATCCGGCAGCCTCAAACGCCTCGTTCCACCAGCTCGCTCCCTCCACCAGTGCGCTACGCACCGGCTCCGGGGCGCCGCGATCGACGTAGTAGACGATCGGCTCCTTCGCTTCGCTCAACGGCGCGTTCGGATCTTGCTTCTCCAGCCGGTGGCGACCGATCCAGCGCACATCCATGTCGACATCGAGGGGCTTTGCATAGTCCTTGAATGACGGCCCCGACGACGGCGCCCTTGGATCGAATGACCGCGGCCGATACCCGTCGGGCGGCAGCCTCACGAAAGAGTGGCGTTGACGCACCGTCACCGCGTCCGCGCTCGGCGCAACCCGCCGCACGTTGCTCCCAGCTCCCTGCCCCGTGAACGTCAGCAGAGCTTCCAGCTCGGTGTTGTCAGGGAACGCCTTGCATCCGTCAATCCACGCCGCAGATCGCTGCTTGTCGAGCTTCCAGGTTCCGCCGTCGCTCTTCAGCTTGCGTGCGATGCCTTGCGCGTCCCGCACGACGAAGTCCGTCGCGTCCACGAGAACACGCCCGTCGGATTCGGCTTCGATCTTGAATCCGTACAACACCGATTCGGCGAACGACTCGGTGACTGCGTTCCGCTCTGCCGCGTCGCCCGACAGCGCACGGAACTTGAGGTTGGGCTGCACGAGCAGCAGCTTCGGGCCGACGCGACGCAGCTCGATCAGCCGCGTTCCACCCAGCTGTTTCCGGTCGAGTCCGACCGGATTCGATCCGAGTCCCGTCGCCAGGCTGTACACGTAGATCAACTGCTCGCCGGGCGTCAGTTCAAGCCACAGCTTTCCGCCACTCCCATCCCACCAGAACGTGACGTAGCCCTCGGACTTCACGAAGTCCTTCGTCCGCGTCGCGATGTCCGGAACTTGTGCGACCGCCCCCCCCGCAACGAGAGTCAACAGAGCGATGATGAACGTCGTTTTCATGGCCACCTCCGCAAGCCCGGGAGGCTACCAGACGCCGCCGCCGCTTGTATGCCCACGGCAGGCGTCAGCCGCGATGGTAGGCTCCCGCGCTCGACCTCATCCCCGGCAAACCGGAGACGCCCCTATGCCTCGCCGCTATTGGCTCCTCAAGTCCGAACCCAGCGTGTTCTCCATCCATGACCTGTCCAAGGCAAAGGACCAGACAACGTGCTGGGAAGGGGTCCGCAACTACCAGGCACGAAACCTGCTGCGCGACGAGCTACAGGTGGGTGACGGGGTCTTGTTCCACCACTCGAACGCGAAGCCACCGCACATCGCGGGCACGGCCGTTGTCGTGAAGGCCGGCTACCCCGACTCATATGCCTGGAAGAAGGGTCACAAGTACTGTGACCCAAAAACCGACAAGACCACCCCCACATGGTTCATGGTCGATGTGCGGCTTCAGCGAATCTTCGACTCACCGCTGCCGCTCGATCTCCTGAAGACGATCCCGGCCCTCGCGAACATGATGCTCCTGCAGCGCGGCTCTCGACTGTCGGTGCAACCCGTCACATCCAGGGAGTGGAGAGCTGTTCTGAAGCTCGCTGACAAGACCTCTTGATAATGAAGCCCGTACGGGCAGACTCAATGATCGCGCCGGCCCTCCTTTGTCGCGCCTCAAATCACGCCCTTTTCGCACCATGACCGTCGACGAGAGCTTCACCCAACCGGACCTTGATGCGCTGGCGTTCTGTGTGTCGTTGCTTCAATCGGAGCCCGATGCCACCTACAAGGAGGCGCGGCGCGAAGCGCGCGTCAGCAAGGGTCTCTCGGTGCGACGCCAGGTCTGGACGGCAGCGCGGCGCAAGATGGGCATCGGCCCCCAGGACGAGGTCGTGGATGCGTCCATGCCCACGGCACTCCACTCAATCTCCGAAAATATCAGGGCCACCGAGCCGAGCCCTGAAGCGGCCGGCGTCGGGGAAGACGAGGGCGCTGAGGAAGAGTCCGGGTCGCCCGAGGGAGCATGGCCATCTGGACGCCGTCCCGCGTGGGCTACACCCAAACCTGAGCAAGAGGGCGCAGCGGCACCGTCTCCGAAAGACGTGTTCGTCGATCCGCCCCAGAACCCGGTGGAGTTCATGATGCAGTTCCTTCAGACCACCAACCCGGAGGCCTCGTTCGAAGAGGTCCGATTGGCGGCCGAGGCCGCGGGGCACACCGTGTACCCGGCGACATTCGGACGCGCCCAGGCGTTGGCCGGACTCCTCGAGGAAGCCGAGGAAGGCAAGCTCATAACCCCGGCGGCAAGCATGTCCACAGCGCCGGACCAGGCTCCGCCCACGGCTGCGTCGCCCGGCAAAGGCATCGCCCCCGTCACCGGCTTGCAGGCGTTCATCAAGGCCATCGCCAAGTCCGAGAAGGACCACCAGCTGCTCCGAACGAACATCGAGAAGATGCTCGAGACGATTCGGCATGGGCTCCGAGACTAGGCGCGCGCTGCGAGGTTTGGGTCACCTTCAGAGCCGGTTCCAGGCAAGGAGCGCCAACGCCGTCGCATAGACACGGCCGCCGTCGCGCGCCCAGCGATCCGCAGAACGAAAGCTCCCCGCATGAGTGCCCGAGCGCACCTGCAACGACGCCACACGACGCCGCAGCCTCTCGCGCGTCACGTCGTCGGACGGTGCGCCGGACAGGAAATACAAAGCGAGCAGGTCATAATCCCCGTCCAGGAGCCCTGGCGGCCAGGAGGATGACGCGCCGAGGCCGAGCCCCACAGCCGTGGGCGTCGCCACGCCGTGGGGGAACGCGCCGGGACGGTCGTAACCGAGGCGACCCCGTCCATCGACGAGTGAGCGCAGCCACGTCAGCGCCGATCCTATGGACCGATCGAGGTCGGAGCGGCCGTGAGCCCGCGCCTGGAGCAGCGCCTCGAGCGGCCACGCTGAGATGACCGCGTTGGGGGCATCGGCGCCGCCCGCGTATCCCCATCCGCCCCGCGACGATTGCTCGGACAGCAGGTGATCGACGGCGCGACGCGCGACCGCAGCAAGCTCGGGTACGGGGTACCGCTCCATCACGTGGAGGATCGCGAGGGTGGCTGGTGCATGGTTGTAGAGATACTCCGCGAACGGCGGCCCAAAGCGTCCGTCTGCTGCCTGCTGACGAGAGAGGAACGCGACGCCCCGATCGAGAGCGCGCCTCAGGTCGGGCAATTCGTCCTCGAAGTCCGCGAGCGCCGAGATCGCCAGCCCCGAAAGCCCTACCCGCCAGCGATCGCGACCACCCCACCGCGCCGGGTTCCACGAACCATCCGACTCCTGCGCCGCAACCAGCCACTGCAACGCGTCGGACGTGGCGATCGTCGCCGGAGGTAGCTCGCGATCTCGATCGCGCGATGGCGCACGAATGAACAGGACCAGCAGGACCGTCGCCGCGACCATCCCCATCCACGCCCAGCCGGCCGGACCAAGTTGCCGGAAGGGGGTCAGAGCGGTTTGCGCAAGGGCGAGGACACGCTCGGCCAGGTCACGCCGGGGGGGCGGCGCGGGCGCAAGGTCCTCGAACTCGCACAAGAGCGTCCGCAGCTCCTCGAGTTCGACCCCGCAGGCGGCACAACCCTGTAGGTGGTCGCGGATCTCCATCGCGCGGCCGGGGTCCATCTCACCCTGGACCCAGGCGGGAAGCTCCGACGCCCAGGGGCAGGGGGCGCCGTCGGCGGGTTGTCGCGGTGGATCGTCCATGGCTCGGCCATGGAGGGAGCGTCACAGATCGGTCGGAGGTTCGTCTCAACTCACGCGGGCGCGTGAGAGCCTGGCCCGTAGCTTTCGGAGCGCGTGGAAGACACGCGATTTGACGGTCCCTTCCGGGATGTCCATCACGTCCGCGATCTCCTCGTACTTGAGGCCGCCCCAGATGCTCAGAACGAGGACCATGCGGTGCCCCTCGGACAGCTTCTGCAGTGCCGCCTCCAGGTCCAGGCGCTGGTCGAGTCCGACCCCTACGGACCGCTCCATGGCCTCCAGGTCATAGCCCGAGGCCTCGCGGCGACGGCGCCGCTCGCGGCGGCGGCACAGGTCGAGCCAGGCCCGCCTCGCCACCGTGAACAGGAAGGTCCGGAAGCTACCCGTGGGCCGGTAGCGCTGCCTGTACGCGTGGACCCGTAGGAAGGTCTCCTGGGCCGCGTCGTCCGCCTCGTCATGCCGGGCACCCAGGCGGGCGAACAGGTGCAACAGAACATCCTGGTAGCGGCCGATCAGGTCCCGGAACGCATCCTCCGACCCGGCGGCGATCTCGCGCATGAGGCGCCAGTCGTCGGTGTCAGTGCCGCGGGGCGTGGGGAGATTGGGGAGCCTGTCGGTCATCGTGAACCCTCTTTTAACCGATTTCGGGGCGCCGAGGTTCAGGCTCAGGCCCCAAAAACCCAGGTTTGGAAGATGGACACGCGGGCCTCGGAAAACCGGTCTCGCCAGGCAGACGCTGGAGCCCCCTGCTTCTCGCTCAGGGCTCCGAGGAAAACCCCCGGATCGTTCTCGACCTTGGCCCAGACCTCCGGCAGGAACAGGGCGCGGCTGCCAGGAGGCGGTAGTTCGAGGACCACGCCATCGGTTCCCGGGCGCAGCCGCGCACACAGATCGTCCGGTGAAGATGCCACCAGGGGAATTCGCGGCCCGAGCACAGAGACCTTCACCGTGAACGCCTCCAGATCGGAGAACGCCAGGGGTGGGAACCGGGTGTCGGACGTCGCCGCCTCCCCCGCCAGTCGCACCACCTCGGCGGCGATCGACTCGTCCCCACCCATGCTGCCGAGACAGCCGCGCAAGGTCCCCGGAGGGGCTTCGACGGTCACGAACACGTCCCTCGGGTCGACTAGCCCGTCGGATACGTCGGTCACCGACGGCAGGGGTGTGCGGCGAACGTAAGACACGACAGCGGCGCGCGCCAACGCAACCAGCCGCACCCCGTCGACGTCGGCGAGCGGTATCACGCCAGGGGCCTCGGATAGGCGACGCCTACGTAGCCAACGAACGAGTCGTCCGGCCGTACGTCCCAGCTCGTCCGGTAGTCGAGTACGTGCCCCTCGGAACACCCAAGCGCGCGCGCGGCGGTCAGCGTCGTCACGAGCGCCCCGGGACTGCACGCGTTGCGCGCGGTGCGGTACTCGTGATGGATGCCGGCCGCTTCGAGGGAGATGAGCTTGGCGATCATCGCGGGGTCGTTCTCCTCCTTGACCCAGCGCACGGCGTCCGGGCCACCGCCGTGAGGCTCGAAACCGTAGTTGGGCCCGTAGTGCGTCAGATCCGTCGTCCCCAGGATCACCACGTCATCGCGATCGGACAGCGCCTCCGCGATGGCGGCACCGGCATGCTCGGCTCCGTCGCACGGCGGGACCTGCATCGGAACGATCCGCAGCCCATCCCCGAGGGCAGCCTGTAAGAGCGGAAGCTGGACCTCAACCGAATGCTCGTCCTCGAACCCGTGCGTGCTGACCTGGAAGGTCGCGTCCGCGCGCAAGCGGCTGACCAGATCGTCGTCGACGCGGGCGGCGCCCAGGGGCGTGTCCCAGGCCCCCCCTGCCCACAGAGTCGGAGCCATGCACGCTCCCCGGTGATCGTTGCCGACCAGGATGACCGTCCGCGGACGGCTGCGGACCAGCCACCGGATCACGCGCGCGGCAATGACGCCGCTGTACACCCAGCCGGCGTGCGGAACGATGCCCGCCACCGGGGCGCCGGGGAGATCATCCTCGGGCGGCGAGGCCAGAAGGGACTCAGCCTCCTGCCGGCAGACCTGGTGGGTTCGCGGGTAAAAAACCGCTGCGAAACGCGCTGGACGTCTCATCCGGTCGAGATCCTACCGCGGTGGGGGAATTCTCCGAAAATCGCGGGAAAAGCCCCGTTTGTTAGACGGCGCAAAACGATGCGGAACGGTACGCTCAAGTAGACAGGTCGGCCTACAGGCCAGCCCGTCTAATGCTCTATCCCCCATCAGAATTCTGCCTGGAGTTTCCTACATGAAGTCCTTCATCCCTCTGAGCGCACCTCTCGCGCTCCTGTTCGTGGCATGTGCCATCCTCGCCGGCGGAGTCTCGGCACAGTCGATCACGACTCCGCCCAACTTCGTTAGCAACAACGGCGGGTCCCCCGGAGGCGCCGTCTATTTTGACGTGACGGTCATCTCTCCCGGTGGACTCTTTATCGAGTCCTTCGACTGCAACACCAGCCTCGCCGCTGGCGGTGCGGTCGATATCGATGTCTTCATCTGCCCCACCACCTCCGTCGGCAACGAGACCAACACGGGAGTGTGGAACCAGGTTTGCTGCGGCAGCGGCACCGCACTGGGCCTGAACCTGGCAACATCTTTCGACACGTCAGACTTCCAACTGCTGCCCGGGACCTACGGCATGGCCATCCTGAACTCCGGCGGCCACCGCTACACGAACGGCGACGGCACGAACCAGGCCGTGGCCACCCCCGAGATGTCCCTGGCCTTGGGGACCGCATCGAACGTCCCGTTCACTGCCGGAATTTTCAGCCCCCGCATCTGGAACGGAACGATCCACTACGCCACCACCGGAGCGTCGGGCATATGCGTCTTGGATCGCCAGCCCAACAATGCCGAGGCCAGCTTGACCGTCAACGGTGGATCAGCCGCCGCCCTGAGCAACGGCGCCGCCGCCGCTGTGGACATGAACAGCGCCAACGCCGGTAGCGCCTGGGACGTCGGCCTCGTGCCCGGCGCGCCCAGCATCGGGCTGGCGCAGGGCGGACTCGTCACCCCGGGGGGGCAGTCGATCAACCTCGACCTGTCCAACCCGGCGTTTTTCTTCCTGAACAACAACTTCGCTTCGGGCGGCGGTTTCCCGGCAGCCGGGATCGCTTTGGCCTACCCCGAGAACAACTACTCCGTCAGCGGCCAGATGGCCGTCATCTCGGCGTCCCACGCTGACGGCGTCTCCCTCAGCCAGGCATGCGATCTGTCGTGGACCGGATGCAGCGGCTCGAACTTCGACAACCTCTCGGCCGGAACCTCGCCACCTCCAGGCTGGACCAACCAGTCCACTCCGTGGGTGGCCCTTGCCTCCTCTCCCTGGACCGTCGACGCGGCCGGAACGCCGTCCGGGGCCACCGGACCCACGGCCGCGGCGAGCGGCGCCAACTACATGTACTGCGAGACCTCGGGCACGGGCGGCACGGCAGAGTTCAACATGGAAACCTGCGCGTTCGACACTCCGGCCTCCACCCTGAGCTTCAACCTCAGCCGTATCGGGGCCACCATCGGCACCCTAAACATCTACGTCGCCTTCAACGGCAACTGGAACAGCACCCCGATCGCCACCTACACGGGGGCTGATCCGGGGCAGTTGCAAGGTGGCACCGAGTGGTCGGCAGAGTCCATCACGCTCTCCGCCTTCCCGCTCGGCACCTCGAACGTCACCTTCGCGTTTTCCTACACGGGAGGCGGGAGCTTCACCGGCGACATCGCGATTGACGACGTCGCCGTGAACTAGTCGTTCACCGTGCCTGACAGGGGATCTCCCCCGTCACGAGACACCCCCGTCGACCCTGGTCGGCGGGGGTGTTCTCTTGTGTGGCGCGAGGCGGCCGACACGGGGCGAAAGGCGCCCTACATCCGGTCGACGAAGGACTCGGAGACCTGGCGCGCCGACGACCGCACGTCGTCGACGAGCTTCAGCGCGCGGGCGCGAACATCGGCGGCCCACTCCGCATCACCCTCGAAGTCCTTCATGTTGGTGAGGACGTTGTACAGAGCTCCCTCCGCACATGCGACGGCGCACGCCGCGGCGGTCGCGGCGTCGGACGCGGCGTTCGGGTTGCCGATCTCGAGGACCTCACCCGCGATCTCGACCACGGCAGGCGTCCGCTCGAGCACCCCGAACGGCACAAGGATCGCGCCCTTCGTGGCCTCGGCCATCGCCTGCTGCTTG
>JABSRK010000110.1 GCA_013213915.1 Planctomycetota bacterium | reverse complement strand
CGTCGGCGACGACCACGTGCTCGATGCGCGCCTCGTGCCGTATGACGTCAAGGGGTCGATCGCCCACGCCCGAGGCCTCGCCGAGGCCGGGCACCTGACCGCCGACGAGTGCGCGTCGCTGGCCACGGCACTGGAAGAACTCGGGCGCGCGCACGGGGCGGGGGAATGGTCGATCTCGCGGGAGGAGGAGGACTGCCATACGGCCCTCGAGTCTCGCCTGACAGAACAGCTGGGGGATCTGGGAAAGAAGATCCATCTCGGCCGTTCGAGGAACGACCAGGTCCTCGCGGCGCTCCGGCTCTTCCTCGACGATGCCATCACCGAGCTGCGGGCGCAGGGGGAAGACGTCGTCGCGGCCCTTGGCGACATGGCAGAGGCACAGTCGGATGTGCCGCTGCCCGGCTACACCCATCAGCAGCGTGCCATGCCCAGCTCGGTCGCGTTATGGGCCGGCGGGTTCCAAGCGGAGATTGCGGATGACCTTGACGGCCTCGACGCGACCCGTCGGCGTATCCGCAAGAGCCCGCTCGGCTCGGCCGCCGGGTACGGCGTCCCGGACGCCCTCGGAATCGACCGCGCCGTTGCGGCGGCCGCGTTGGGGTTTTCCGTTCACGAGCCCGTCACCGCCGTCCAGCTCTCCCGCGGCAAGGCCGAGGCGCAGGTCGCGTTCGAATGCGCGTTGCTGATGCAGGATCTGGGGCGCCTCGCGGCGGATCTCTGCCTGTTCGCGACCCAGGAGTTCGCGTTCGTCCGCCTACCCGACGGGTGCACGACCGGCAGTTCGATCATGCCGCAGAAGCGCAACCCGGACGTCTTCGAACTGGTGCGCGCGCGTTCAACGACCGTCGCCGCCGATCTCCAGGCGATCCTCGCGATCACGTCCAAGATGACGTCGGGGTATCACCGCGATCTGCAGCTGGTGAAGCCACCCCTGTTCCGTGTTCTCGACGCGACGCGGGACACGCTCGCTGTCATGGCTCACGCCCTACCTCATATCCGTTTCGATGCCGAGCGTACTAATGCGGCCATGGATGCGTCTCTCTACGCCACCGAGGAGGCGTACCGCCTGGTGCGCGATGAGGGCATCCCATTCCGCGACGCCTACCGTCGCGTCGCGAAGAAGTGATCATTTCCGTACGGCGGCGAGGAATTCGAAGACCTTGTCGGTGAACGCCTCGTGAGCGCGGTTCTCGACCTTCACGTACTCGACCCGCCGGTGCCCGAGCTTTTGGAGGGCGGCGATGGCCTCCTCGTTCTGGGGCCACCGCCGAAACTTACCGCGGACGTCGGCGGCGCCTACGAGGACGCGTGTAGGGGGCCCCTGCCCGCGCGGTTTCACGGGCATCCGGCTGCAGAAGTCCGAGAAGTGGCCTGAGGCCGGCGCGGCGGCCCACAAATCCTGCGGGCGGCGGAACAACCACCAGTAATTCAGCATCGCGCCGACGGAGAATCCGGACATGGCGAAGGTCTTCTCTGCCTTGAAGAGGCGCTGCACCTCCTTCACCACGGCCTTCACCCCAGGGACGTCGTACGCGACGAGCAGGTTCTTGTCGGCGACGACGTCTCCGGGGTCGGGGATCCACCCGGGCTCGAGGGTCTTGTGGTTCGAGCGGATGAACGGCACGACGATGATGTACTCGCGGTCCTCCATGAGGTCGCGGAGGTCGAGGGCCGTCTTCAGGTAGTCCTGCTTCGGGCCGTCGAGGTAGACGAGCACGGGCCACGTCCGATCTTCGCTCCACGCGCGCGGCAACAGGACCCAAGCTTCCATGTCGTGGCTCTTGCCCTTGATCTTCACGCGGCTCCGCTTCGCCTGCGCTCGCATGGCGGGGAGGTAGCTGTCACGCGCCATTCCCTGAGGGTCGAGCTCGACAACGCGGTCGAGGATGCGTCGCACCCGGCCATGACGCTCCTGGTCGGCCGCACGCTCGGCGAGCTTGCGCAGAATTCTGGCCCGCTTGCGGTTCCCTTTGGGGTCGAGCGCGCAGGCCATCCAGAGCCAGCTTTCGATGCGCTCCTCGTCGTCCTCTGCGACCTCCAGCATGGCCAGCTCGTCGAGCGTACGACAGACGTTGCGCAGGACGACCGCGCGCTTCTTGTCGACGGTGGGGTCTTCGGGGTCCGCGTCGCCGGCCAGCGCCTTCGCGCGCCGATCCAGCGACTCGAGCCGCAGCCTGTCGTCGGGCTCGAGGGGGCGGGCGTGATCGAGGGCGAACCTCGCGGTTGTCTTGGAGCCCTTGGTGACGCCGATGGCCGCCAGGTTCAGCCACTCACGCGCGATCCGCTGCTTCAGTGCGGACTCGCGTTGCAGGGCCTTTTGCGCGGTCTTGTCCGGCTTCTGCCCGTACCCGGGGGGCACGAGGATCACAGAGACGAGCACCAGCGCGAGGCGACCCATGGGGAGAGTGTACGCTTTCCGCATGCGTACCTTCCTCGTCCTCGTGCTCGCGGGTGCGGTCGCAGCACAAGAGGCACAGACTCCGGTTCACTATCACGGGCGGCGCATCGCCAGGACGATGTCGTATCACGGCGCCGACTGGCTCGTCCGCAAGGAACGGGAATGGGAGGAGCGTACGTCCGAGCTACTGGAGGTGCTCGACGTGAAGCCCGGCCAGACCGCGTGCGATCTCGGTTGCGGCAACGGGTACCACGCGCTCCCGCTCGCGAAGATGGTTGGGGAGAAGGGCAAGATCCTCTGCGTCGACATCCAGCCAGAGATGCTCGCCCTGCTGAAGAAGCGCGCCCAAAAGGCGGGCGTGCTCGATCGCATTGAACCCATCCTGGGGACCGCCACCGATCCCCGGCTGCCACCGAGCAGCGTTGACCTCGTGCTGATGGTCGATGTCTATCACGAGATCTCCCATCCCGCCCAGGTGCTCGCGCACGTGCGCGCTGCGCTCAAACCCGGGGGACGCGTCGCGTTCGTGGAGTTCCGGACAGAGGACCTGGATGTCCCCATCAAGCACGAACACAAGATGAGCAAGAAGCAGGTCGTGCGCGAAGCGACCGCGAACGGCTTGAAGCTGGTGCGTTCCCATGATGGCCTGCCCTGGCAACATGTGCTGTTCTTCGAGCGGGATGAGGCCGGGGTCCGTTCGCCGCCGACGGTGACGTGGAAGAAGATCAGCGGAGGCGACGCAGGAGTGGAAGACCTGACGGTCGCGACAGACGCGCGCCTCGAGCGGGGAGTTGTGGACGGCGCCACGGACTTCATCTTCAGCGGGGTCGCACCGAAGAAGAAGGTCCCGGGACCGCTGACACTGTCGGTCACCCTTTCCGGCGAGCGCGTAGGTGGTCTGCCGCTTCGTTTCATGGCTCGTGCGCGCGGCCTACGCCGTGACGCGGCGGGCTGGGTTTCCTCGCCGCTCGTGACCGAGGGCAAGAGCATCGCTCACGCGGGCACCGATCGCGGCACGACCTACGGCGGGGTGCCCCGGTCGGAAGCCACGTGGACGTGGCCGTTCATGCGGACGGAGACTGCGGGGCCGGGAGTCGTCGTCATGTTCGAACGGACGACTTCCAACGAGGAGATACAGGTGGTCCAGGAGAAGGACCGACTCGTCGTCCTCGGAGTTCAGCACCGTTGGAGTCCGGGGCAGCCATTCGCGTTCCGGTTCGCCGTTGTGCCGGTCGAGGCCGCCACGGACGCCGATGCCACGGGCCACTACGAAGCGTGGTCGCACGAGGTGCTCAGGTAGGTGATAATGGTCACCCCCATGCGCCTGCTCACCCTCCTCTTGTTGGCGGCTTCCGTCTGCGCCCAGGGGCCGACCTGGCACCCGCTCGTGCCCTCCAAGGCATCGTCTGCGAAGGGCGCCACGGTCACGGTCGACACGGAAGGGGTCGTGCTCCTATCGGGCAAGAACCCGGACGTGGACCAGATCGTCATCGAGGGCACCACGGCCCTCACGGACCTGACCGGCATCCGCATCGAGGCGCTGCCCGATGCGAAGCTGGCCGCGAAAGGGCCAGGCCGCGCGAGCAACGGCAACTTCGTGCTGACCCACGTGAAGCTCGAGACGGCGTCCCGGCTGTCACGTGGGCGTTTGCGAGTGGAGCGTCTCAGTGGCGCAATTGCCTCGTTTGCGCAGAGCCGCTACCCGGCGACGGCGGCGCTCAATCCTTCTGATAGGACGGGCTGGGCCGTATCTCCGCACTTTGGCAAGGCACACACCATGGTGGTCACACCAGCCACGCCCGTGCGGTGGAAGGCGCAGGTGCACGTCAGGCTGACCCTGTCGTTTTCGTTCGGGTCCAAGCACGTGTTCGGCCGATTCCGCATCTCCGCGACTGACGGAGACGACCCGACCGCTGGCCTGAAACGCCTCGGCGAGTCGTGGGCCAAGACGCAGCTCAAGGTCAACAAGGCGATCGATCGGGGGATCGAGTGGCTGATGAAGCGTCAGTATCTCGACGGCTCGTTCAGGCAGTACGTGGGTGCTTACCCGACGGGATCGACGGCGCTCGCCCTGTACACGCTCGTGAAGTCCGGTGTCGACAAGAGGCACCTGGCGGTGCGCAAGGCGGCGGCGTTTCTGCGCGTGCATCGCCCGAAGAAGACGTACGCGACCGCGTGCCAGCTTCTCGCCTTCCTGGCGCTGGGGGAGGAGCAGGACAACGACCTCGTGAAGGACCTGGTCGCCCAACTCCTCGAGTTTCAGAAATCGGACGGCGGGTGGGGATACCCGGGTGGGGCGGTCGATCTATCCAATACGCAATACGCCGCGTTGGCGCTGCACAAGGCAGCGCTCAAGGGACACAAGATCCCGCGACGAGCCTGGGTGAAGCTGGCGGGCCGGGCGCTCAGGCACCTCAGGGAAACCGAGAAGAACGCGTACGCACCCGTGGGGTTCGGATACCGACCGGGCAGCGCACCCACCGGCAGCATGACGTCGGCCGGGATCGGGACGCTCGCCATATGCGATCAGCACCTGCGCAGCAAGAACAACGAAGTCACCGTTGCGATCAAGCGTGGCATTCACTGGCTCGGCCGCTATTTCTCGCCGTCGAGCAACGTGTTCGCTCCGAACCAGACGTGGGTCTACTACTACCTCTACGGGCTGGAGCGCGCGGGTGGGCTGACGGGGCAGGATCGCTTCGGACCACACGATTGGTACCGGGCCGGCGCCCGCTGGCTCGTCAGCGTGCAGGCGGCGAACGGTGTCTGGCCGGTGGGCACCTCGCGCACCGCGACGAACACGTGCTTCGCGCTCCTGTTTCTCTCGAAGGCCACGGGCTCCGTCACCGGAGGCCAGGCGTCGGGGGCGCGGGTGTTCGGGTACGAAGATCGCAAGAAGGCCGTGTCCTTGCGCGCATCGGGCGACAGCCCGCTCGCCATGTGGATTCCCCGCTTCGGGGACAAGGCACTCAAGGAGAACGCGTGGCCGGGGGAGGCGGGCAAAGGGCTACGCGTGGAGAAGGTCGAGTACGTGGCGGGGCGTCGCAAGGACCTCAAGGACGCCAAGGTCATGCAGCGGATCGGCCGTGATGTGACGACGGCCCATGGCCGGGACGCGCTCGCAGTGCAGCACGCGTTTCGACGACCCGGGGCCTGGTGGGTCCAGGTGCGCGCTACCGTTGTCCAACCCGCTCCGAAGGGCGGTGGGGCGGGACGTAAGGTGGTCCTCAAGTCGGATGCCGTCAACGTCGTCGTGTGGAACGTGAAGGACGCCGAGTACGAGGCTTACGCCTCGGACGCCGCTCGCAATCTGCTCCGAAAGACCAAGGTCGCCATCAGCGCATCGAGCGAGATCAACGCCGGCTGGCTTGCCGGCATGGCCATCGATGGTCTCATCACGATGGGATGGATCGCGAAGGATGCAGACAAGCGGCCCAAGATCACGTTGCGGCCCGAGCAGCCCATCAGGGCGAACACGCTGGTCCTCTGCCATGCCCAGCACGGGGATGGCAATCGCAGCCGCCCCAAGAAGGTGGCCGTCAAGATCAACGGACGCGTCCCTCTCGGCACCATTGACATGGTGATGGACAACCGGCGCAAGACGATCTTCCGGTTCCCCGGCCCCAAGGTGATCCGCTCCCTCGAGTTGACCATTGTCGAGACGAACAACAAGAAGAAGAAGGGTGCGGGGTTCGGCGAGGTCGAGCTGCAGCTCATCAAGGACGAGCGGTAGGGCGCACCTAGCTGGAGGCGGAAGCGTCGCGGCTGCGCACCTTTTGAGGCCCGGCTCCGGGGGCCTGTTGCGGGGGTAGTCTTTCCTCGCCATGACCTCCATTCGAGGCTGCCTTTTCGTCTTGCTCCTCCTCGCGATCGCTGCTCCGGCGCAGGTCGTGATCAACGAGTTCCACACCGGGTCTCCCGACTGGGTCGAGTTGAGAAACGTCAGCGGCGTCGCGTTCGATTTCGGGGGCTGGAGCGTGACCACGTACCAGTCGACCAGCGGGGTACCCGTGCTCGAAGGGACGTTCACGATCCCGTACGGAACGGTGGTCCCGTCGGCCGGCTTTCTCATTCTCCAGGAGTACGGGGCGCCCGGCATGCCGGGACCGTTGCCGTGCTCGTTGTCGACGGGCTTCAACTATGGCTGGGCCCAAGGGCGGAGCGTCGAGGTCATTCTCAGGAGTCCGCAACAGATGGCGGCCGACTATGTGTACCGCAAGGGATCGGGCGGGCCACAGGCGCCGCCGCACCTGCCGCCGGGTGCGGCATGGGCAGGGATCTTCTCTGCGATAGGGGACGGCTGTGCCCGCGCGACCGACCAGGACACCGACACGGCATCAGACTGGCACGTCACGTCCGCGACCCCCTGCGCTTCGAATTCTGGTCAGTCGACAGGGCAGAACGTGGTTCTCAATGTGGCCACCTCCGGTGCGGGGGATGTTTCCGTGATCATCCAGACCACGCCGCCCCTTCCCGGAGCGGAATTCGTCACGCTCACCTCGAGCATCGACCTCGTCCCGAACGGGTCGGGACCCGTGCTTGGCCTTGCCTGGGACGCCCTCTCGAGCATCCACCCCGCCCAGCCCGGCAGTCCGTTTCACGCGTGGCTCGACCCCCAGGGTGCGCTGGTTTTTGCCGCCCCTCCCGGCAGCGTTCCGCCCGGCCTTCACCTGGAGGCCGTGGTGGCCATGCTCGATCCGTCCGGCGGCCTTCTCGCCTCCGGGGTGGTCGAGATCACGTTCTGATCCGCGTCCCTGGCGCGCTGCTGCAGAAGCCGCCGAAACGCAGGATCGAGGCGCAGTCAATCCGCCGGTTCTTCACCGACCCCGTGCAACGCCTCGGAGACGAGTTCCACGAAGTAGGCGTGATCGTCATCGGCCGTAGCGAGCCGCTCGGCCTGCGCGAGGGCCTCTTCCGCCGTGGTCCGGTCGCCGCACTGCGCCGCTGCCCACGCCAGCATGTGGAGCACGCTGGGGTCTCCCGGCACGTCTTCCTTGAGCTCGGAGAGTAGCTGGGCGGCGGCGCGCACGCGCCCCTCGTGCAGGGCCATCACTCCTTGCAGATAGCGCGCTTCGAGAGTCGTTGACTGAGCGCATGCGGCGCGATCGAGATAGTCCACAGCTTCCGTGAAGTTGCCGCTCTGGATGAGCAGGCGCGCGAGGGCGAGGTCCAGGCGCCTGTCGTTGGGCGAGAGCTCCATCGCACGCATGTACCAGCGAACGGATTCGTCGAGGTGACCCCTGTCCGAGCTCGCCATGGCGAGTTCGCCGAACAGGCTTCCGAGTTTGGTGGCTGTGGTGACGTCATCGTCCGCGCAGCCCGCCGCGCGCTCGGCGTGCACGAGGGCCTGGTCCGAATCATCGGACTGGAAGGCGAGGCGCGCGAGCGCCAGGTGGGCTTGGGGTCGGTCGGGCCGGGCCTCTGCGACAGTCTGGAAGAGCGCCTCGGCTTCCTGGCGACGGGCCGGTGTGACCTCAGCGATGAACAACCCTGCTCGGACACAGGAGTCAAAGCATGCGCAGCGCAGCGCCTCGCCGTCGGGAGGGGCCTCATCGACGTTTCCTGCCCTGTCCATGAGGAAGAAGTCCGTTCGCCCCTTCTTGGCGCTGTACTCGGCGACGAGCTCACGATCGATGGAGTTGGCGGCGACGAACACGCGCAAGCCCTCGAGGCGGGCTTCCTCGTGGCATTCCGGGCACTTTCGAAGGGGCTCAATGCGCGCCTGGGCCTCGACAAACGTGACCAGCGCGGACGGCGATCGGTAAGCACTGCCGGGCCAGGCGGTAAACGTCCGGTCCCACCCGTCGAAGTCACAACTGGCGCAGCGGACGTAACAAAAGCCCTTGTCCACCTCTGCATCGCCAAGCTCGTCTAGGGACTCGAGGCGGTGCGCGACGACGGCATGATCGGGTTCCAGGGGCGGCAGGGCCATTCGCGCCCAAGGCTATCACGGTGTGACTTACAATGACCGGCCCTGATCGGAGACCGAGCATGAAGAGCACTCTCCTGAGCGTGGCCTTGTTGACGAGCGTCCTGCCGGCCCAGGGGGTCGCGTGGTGGGCGGGGACGTGGGACGACGCGGTGGAAGACGCCAGGCGTCGCAACGTCCCGCTCATCGTCGCGTTCGTCATGGACAATGAGGAGGCGAACGACCGCGTCGTCGCGGGGCTCTACAAGGACGACGCGTTCATCAAGGCGACGGAGCGCGCCGTGGCCATCCTGGCGTGTCCGAACACGCACAAGCCGATAGAGCAGAAGATCAACGGCAAGAACATGCGGGTCTGTTCCAAGTTCGGGCATGCGACATGCGAGGCCCACAAGCAGATGGAGATGGAAGTTCGCTTGACGTTCTGGCCGGACGGGCGCGTCGCTACGCCGACCCATATCATCGTGCTGCCGGACGACACCAAGGTGGGCATGCTGTCGGACGTGATGCCTACGGGTTCGTACGTCAGCGCGCTCAAGACCGGCCGGACCAAGCTCGGGGGCCGGGGCCTCACACGCGTGGAGTACGCGCAGGCGATCGAGTTGCTTGAGCAAGCCAAGGCCGCGATCGCCGCTGATGACTACGCCGGGAGCGTCGCGTTGCTCGCTACCTTCGACAAGCGGACCATGGGAACGCCGCTGGCGGAAGACGCTTTGGCAGTGCGTACGGCGTTGGGAGAGAAGGGCGTGGGCCTTGTCGCGCGCGCGGAAGCTGCGGCCGGATCGGGGGACTGGATCGGAGCGTTGCGACTCCTTCGTGGGGGTATGGCCGCATTCCGCGGCACGGATCTCTTCAGGATCTTGAAGAAGGCCGACTCCAGGCTGTCTAAGACGAAAGAGGGCCGTGTGGCTGTGAAGCTCCTCAAGGCGGAGGACCGTGCCCGCCCCAGCTTCGACAAGGCGCGGAAGCACGAGCAGGAGCGGGACTATGTCAGGGCGGTTAAGGCGTATTTTCGTGTGCTGAGCCTGGCGGCTGGCTCGCCCCTCGCTGCCGAGGCCCGATCGAGGCTCGCTGCGCTGAAGGCGGACGGGGAGGTGGCGCCGCTGGTTTCGAAGGTGATGGCATCGCAGGAAGCCGAGCTCGAACTCAAGGAGGCGCGGGCGTTGCTGCGTCAGCGAAAGAGGGACGAGGCGCGGGCGAAGCTCCAGCGGATCGTGAAGGACTGGCCCGCGACGTCCGCGGCCGCCAAAGCCCGGAAGCTGCTGGAGAGCGACGGTTGAGGATCGTCTTTGCGGGCACAGGAGCGTTCGGTGTTCCCGCCCTCGCGGGGCTCGTCGCCGCCGGAATGGCGCCTGATCTCGTGGTCTCCCAGCCCGACCGGGCCAAGGGGCGAAGCGGCACGGCGACGCCGCCGCCGCTGGCCGAGGAAGCGACACGGCTCGGTCTTCCTCTTTTCCAGCCCGAGAAGCTCAACAGACCCGAGCCCCGCGCCCGTCTGGAGGCGCTGCGTCCGGCCGCGCTCGTGGTCATTGCATACGGGCAGATCCTGCTTCCCAAGGTGCTGGCAAGTCCCCGGCTCGGTTGCGTGAACGTGCACGGGTCCCTGCTGCCGCGTCATCGAGGCGCGTCACCGGTGCAGGCGGCGTTGCTCGCAGGCGATGGAGAGACCGGAGTGACCATCATGCTGATGGACGAGGGGCTGGACAGCGGTCCGGTACTCATGCAGGACCGGATGCCCCTGACCGGGGACGAGACAGGCGGCGGTCTGCACGACCGCCTGGCCGAACGTGGCGCGGCGCTTCTTGTCGAGGCCTTGCGTGGGCTGGAGTCAGGGACGGCCACTCCACGTCAACAGGACCACGCCCTCGCCACGACATGCGGACTCATTGAAAAGAAGGACGCGCGTCTGGAGTGG
>JABSRK010000011.1 GCA_013213915.1 Planctomycetota bacterium | reverse complement strand
AGGAGTGCGACTTCCGCGTCGCGGAGAAGATCAAGTACCGCTTCCTCCCTCCGGCCCAGATCCGGCTGATGTTGAACGGCAAGGAGACCGAGGAGCTCTTCGGCTTCGTTTCCATGCGCGGCTTCAAGTTCAAGGCCAGGCTCTTCTACAACGAGGAAGGCGAACTCCAGTGGAAATTCCCAACTCGCAAGCCCAAGAAGAAGGCCACCAAGAAGAAGGCCACCAAGAAGAAGGCCACCAAGAAAAAGGCCCCGGAAGGTCAATCCTAGCTCCGGCCCCCTGTTCCCGGGATCTTCTGCAACACCCTTCCGAACTTCGGTTTGAATAGGGGCGAGGATCAACCATGACCAAGACCACCGTCCTAGCCCTGCTCCTGCTCGCCTCTACCGTCGTCAGCCAGCCGGCCGCGGTTCCCGCCCGCCCGAACTTCGCCGAGCACATCGGCCCGCTCGTCCACGCGAGTTGCGTGGACTGCCACCGGCCGGACGGCCCAGGGCCGTTCTCGCTCGTGAGCTATGCGGACGTGGCCAAGCGTGCCGAGATGCTGAAGTCCGTCATCGACATGCGGTACATGCCTCCATGGCATCCAGCTGACCAGGATGATCACTTCCGCGGGAACCGCCGCCTCAGCGACGACCAGATCGCGTTGTTCACCAAGTGGATCGAGACCGGAAAGAGGAAGGGCAACCTCGCCAAAATGCCCAAGCCGAAGCAGTACCCAGGCGGCTGGTCCCTCGGCAAGCCCGACCTGGTGGTCAAGATGCGAAAGCCCTTCCGCATTCCTGCGGGCGGACGCGACCTCTATCGCTTCTTCGTGGTCCCCATCGACCTGCCGGAAGACAAATGGGTCAAGGCCGTCGAGATGCGTCCCACAGCACGGTCCGTGGTCCACCACGCCCTGTTCTTCCTGACCGAGTCATCCGATGGCGACGATTACGAAGGGGACACGGGACGCCGGGGATTCGGAGGCTTGCGGGGCTTCCGCGGTGGCAACTTCAGCAGGGGCTTTCAGATCCGCGGTCTCGGCGCCTACGTCCCCGGCGCGCGGCCCCAGTTCCTTCGTGACGACCTCGCGTTGGAGTTGCCGAAGCATCATGACCTGCTCATGCAGATGCACTTCCATCCGAGCGGCAAGGCCGAGGTCGAGCAGTCGAGCGTCGGGATCTGGTTCGCCGACAAACCTCCGTCACAGGAGATCAAGCAGATCCAGCTACCGTCGCTCTTCGGATTCATGTCCGGCATCGACATCCCCGCCGGCGAGGCGGGCTACAAGATCGAGCAGAGCCTGAAGCTCCCGGTAGACGTGGAGGGGATCAGCGTCGGCGGTCACGCCCACTACATCTGCAAGACCATGCGCCTGACGGCCAGGCTGCCAGACGGGACGACGAAGACGCTGCTGAACATCCCCGAATGGGACATGGACTGGCAGACCGAGTACTACTACGACGACCGCCTCGCGCTCCCGGCGGGTACTGAGTTGAAGTGCGAAATCACCTACGACAACTCGGCACAGAACCCCGCCAACCCCAACAGCCCCCCGATCCGGGTCCGCTGGGGCCGGCAATCGACTGACGAGATGGGCAGCGTCACCCTGCGCGTCGTGGCCAAGAACGAGGCTGATGCGGACCGGCTCGACGAGGCGATCTACGAGAGCATGATCAACTCGCTGAGCAGCCGCTTCGGTGGGCTCGGCGGGCTCGGCGGGCTCGGTGGCTTCGGCAGCAGGGGCGGCGGCGGCCGCAGCCTCGACCGCTTCGACAAGAACAAGGACGGCAAGATCGTGCCGGACGAGCTTCCCCGCGTGCTGCGAGAGCGCCACATGCGACGCTACGACACGAACAAGGATGGCGTCATCGACGCAGAGGAAATGAAGGGCTGACGACCGACCCGAACGCACGTGGGCTCTCAACGTGGTCGTCCCGTCTGACCCGTCCTTCGTGGGGACAACCCTCCACTTCCAGGGTCTCGCGTGAACATACGACGACCTGACACCGCGCGTCACCCCCGACACGGTGACCCTGACCAAGCAATAACATCCGATGGACGGAGTTAGAGAGCGGCGGGGCTCTCTCCGATGTCCATGATGGCGCACCCCAGGATCGGTTCGAGTCCGAGCTCGCGAGCGCGCTGCAACAGCGCCTCGCTCTCGGCGCCTGGGTTCACCCAGAGTTCTGTCGGCGCAAGCGCCACCATGGCATCGAGCAGCTCGAGGCCGACGGCTGGCGGGACGTACAGGGTGACACGATCGACGCTGTCCGTAAGATCCGATAGAGACGCGACGGCGGGAAACCCCTCGACGTCCGACTCCGTCGGGTGGACAGGACGCACATCCCAACCCTGGCGGGCATACGCACGCAGCGCCTTGTTGCCGAACTTGGATCGGTCCCTTGAAGCGCCGACGACGGCGACGACAGGCATTGCGGAGGCTCCGTGAGCGGTTGCTGGCGCAGGTTCTGAGAATCGCTTGGCTCGTTATACTCCGGCGGGGCCAACGGAAGGGCCGCGGCCGCAGTCCCTCCCCCACAGCCGAGAACGCAACATGCATCAGAGCAGCGACTTCGACCCACAACAGACCAGGGAATGGCTCGAGTCGCTCGCTGCAATCGTCCAGGTAGACGGCAAGGAGCGAGCCCGATATATCCTCGCCCAGCTCCTCTCGGAGGCACGCCGGCAACGTTCCGTTGGCGAACTCCCCGTCCAGACCGACTACGTCAATACCATCTCGGCTGACGAGGAGGCGGAGTTCCCTGGCGATGAGGCGATGGAACAACGCATCGAGGACATCGTGCGCTGGAACGCGGCGACCATGGTCGCCAAGGCGAACCACGACCACGTCGGGATCGGCGGTCACATCTCGACTTTCGCGTCCGCCGCAACGTTGTACGAAACCGCCTTCAACTGGTTCTTCCGTGGCAAGGAAGGCGAAGGCTCGGGCGACCACGTCTACTACCAGGGCCACGCCTCGCCGGGCATATACTCCCGCAGTTTCTTGGATGGACGCCTCGACGAGGAGATGTTGCTGCGCTTCCGTCGCGAGTCGGCGCGGGACGGCAAGGGACTATCGAGCTACCCGCACCCGCGGCTCATGGAGGACTACTGGGAGTTTCCGACGGTCTCCATGGGCCTCGGCCCAATGGCCGCCGTCTACCAGGCGCGCTTCAACCGCTACCTCCACGCACGCGACCTGGTCGACACTTCCCACAGCCGCGTATGGGCTTTCCTCGGCGACGGAGAGACCGACGAACCGGAATCCGCGGGCGCGCTCGCGATGGCCGGACGCGAGGGCCTCGACAACCTCACGTTCATCATCAACTGCAACTTGCAGCGCCTCGACGGCCCGGTCCGAGGCAACTCGAAGATCATCCAGGAACTGGAGGGGCTGTATCGAGGCTGCGGCTGGAACGTCATCAAGTGCATCTGGGGGCGCGAGTGGGACCCACTGTTCCAGCGAGACCACGACGGCGCCTTGGTCACGGCGCTGAACCTCGTGGTCGACGGCGAGTGGCAGCACTTCGCCGGAGGTGACGGCGCGACCATGCGCGAGCGGTTCTTCGATCAGAGCGCGGCCCTCCAGGAGGTCGTTTCCGGGATGTCGGACGACGACATCGGAGCGCTACGCGCGGGGGGGCACGACCGGCGCAAGGTCTACGCAGCGTTCAAAGCGGCCCAGGAGTGTCAGGGACGTCCGACCGTCATCCTCGCTCACAGCGTGAAGGGCTGGCGTGTCGGAACTGGCTTCGCCGGCAAGAACTCGACGCACCAGATGAAAAAGATCGACCAGCATCAACTCGTCGAGTTGCGAGACATCCTGGAGATCCCCTTCTCCAACGACGAGTTGAAAAACTACCCGTTCTTCCGGCCCGCAGCCGACAGCCCTGAGGTCGAATACCTGCGGGATCGCCGCGCGGCGATGGGCGGCCCGCTGCCGTCTCGTCGAACACAAGCCTCCGTGAAGATCGCGGCTCCGTCGAACGACATCTTCTCCAAGCTCGAGGGCGGCAGCAAGACGCCTGCGTCCACCACAATGGCGTTCGCCAATCTCATCACCGGGCTCGTGAAGGACGAGTCCATCGGCAAGCGCATCGTTCCGATCATTCCCGACGAGGCACGCACCTTCGGCATGGACCCACTGTTCCGGCAAGTCGGCATCTACGCGTCACGCGGACAGGTCTACGAGCCGGTCGATAAGAAGATGCTGCTCTACTACAGAGAGTCACCGGAGGGACAACTCCTCGAGGAGGGAATCACGGAAGCCGGCGCGATGTCGTCGTTCCAAGCGGCGGGCACGACATACTCGACGCACGGGGAGCCCATGATTCCCTTCTACGTCTTCTACTCGATGTTTGGCTTCCAGCGCATTGGGGACCAGGCGTGGGCGTTCGGAGACGCGCGAGGGCGTGGCTTCCTGATGGGCGCAACGGCCGGACGAACGACGATCAACGGCGAAGGCCTCCAGCACGAGGACGGACAGAGCCATCTCCTCGCATCGTGCATCCCCCACCTGCGCGCGTACGACCCTGCGTTCGCCTACGAGCTGGCCGTCATCATCAGGGACGGCATCCAACGCATGATCGTCGACGAGGAGGACACCTGGTACTACGTCACGCTCCAGAACGAGAACTACGCGATGCCTGCCATGCAGGGGGGGAGCGAGGAGGGCATTCTGCGCGGGCTCTACCGGTTCCGGCCCTCCGAGACCAAACACAAGCTGAAGGCACAGTTGTTCGGATCGGCGGCGATCCTGCTCCAGGCCATGGAAGCGCAGGAGATCCTCAGCGAGCGGTTCGGCGTCGCTGCTGACGTCTGGTCAGCGCCCAGCTACCAACAGCTCCGCACCGACGCGTTGAGCTGCGAACGGTGGAACCGGCTGCATCCAAAATCCGAGGCCAAGGTGCCTTACGTCTCCAGCATTCTCAACGGTGTCGAGGGGCCGTTCATCGCGGCGACGGACTACATGAAGGCGGTGCCGGAGATGATCGCCCGTTGGGTTCCGGGGAGCTTCGTCCCCCTTGGCACGGATGGCTTCGGGATGAGCGATAACCGCCCCGAGCTGCGCCGTCACTTCGAGGTGGACGCCGCAGCGATCGTCATCGCCACGCTGGACGCGCTACGAAGCGAGGGCAAGCTAGACGCGAAGGTCGTGCATGACGCCATCCGAGACCTCGGCGTCGATCCTGACAAGCTCGACCCACTCCACCTGTGATCAATGCCCCATCAGGTTGAGTGCTCCCCGCTCGATGGGTGAGATGGTTGGCCTGGGGATCACGCAAGCGAGGTGAACGAGCTGGACCTGGAACTGTATGCATCACTGGCGGTTCTTGTCATCGGGCTGTCCAAGTCCGGGTTCGGGGGCGGCGTGGGAATTGTCGCGGTACCGCTCATGGCATACGCGCTGCCGGTCGATCGCGCCGTGGGCGTGATGCTCCCGATCCTCATCGCCGCGGACGCGTTCGCCACATGGCAACACCGCGGGACGTGGTCAACGCGACATATCCGTAACACCGTCATCGGGGCGCTCCCCGGTATCGCGGCCGGCACGATCATCCTGTGGATGCTGCGGGACTCCGGACGCCTGGTTCCCGTGCTGAACGGCGTCGTCGGCGCGATTTGCCTGCTGTTCGTCGCGCTGCAGGTCTGGAGAATGGCCGGCGGCAGGGTCCCCCGGGTACCCGACACGACCGCGTCTGGAGTCACCGCGGGAGTGCTCTGCGGTGCCGTATCGACGGTCTCTCACTCCGCTGGCCCGATCATGTCCATCTACCTCCTCGAACACCGCCTCGAGAAACGCGTCCTCGTGGGGACGCTCGTTCTGTTCTTCTTCGTGATCAACGTCGTGAAGATGCCGACGTACGTCGGACTCGGGCTCATCGACGCCGACACGCTGCTGACGTCGGCGCTCTACTTCCCACTTGTCCCGGTCGGGGGATGGCTCGGACTCTGGATGCACCACCGTGTCCCGGAACGTCCGTTCGTCCTCGTGATGTACGCCGGAGCAGCGGCTGCCGGCGCACACATGCTCACGAAAGCACTGTGAACTCCTGATAGAGTCCGGTCGTCTGGGGTCTACCGCCAATGCCGCCCAAGTGCCGCCTCGAGCTACTCTCGCAAGACGACTGACCATCATGCTCTCCCTCAAGAGCGAGACATCCCCCGATTGGGTCGCCCGCCTCGAACCGCACATGGACGAGGTCCTCATCGACCACGCCCACTGCGAAAAAAAGGCCGCCGGCACGGCGATGAACATGATCTTCTCGTATGTGGAGCACCCGGAGTTCGTCGTTCCCTTGACCGAGGTCGTCGAGGAGGAGTTGCTGCACTTCCGCCAGGTGATCGAGGTCCTGGTGTCACGGGGCAAGAAGCTCGTGGGCCAGCCCCAATCCAGCTACGGGCGCCGCCTCAGCGCTTTAATCCGCACCAACGAACCGGACAAGGTCGTCGATCGTTGCTGCGTCGCTGCGCTCATCGAAGCCCGCTCCTGCGAACGCTTCACCCTGCTCCGCGACCACCTTCGCGACCCTCGCCTTGCGGACTTCTACGGAACCCTGCTCGAGTCCGAGGCACGCCACCACGCCCTGTACCTACGACTCGCGGAGCACTTCGCCACCAAGGATGTCATCCGAGACCGCCTCGAGGAACTCGCGCAGGAAGAGGCGTCCATCGTGGCCGACGGCGACCCGACTCCGCGGCTTCATTCCTGACATAACCCTAATTAACGAATAAGTTTATGGCATACGTTGACCCATCGCCGCGGACACGCTAAAGATAGAGGACCACTTTAGTCCGATATTCCAGCCATGATCCGCATCTCCAAGCAAGCCGACTACGGAATCCTCATCCTCGGGCACTTCGCCAAGGAGGCCGGTGAGACCATCCTCTCCGCTCGTGAACTCGCGGAACGAACGCGCGTGGCGCCCCCCATGACGAGCAAGGTGCTCAAGAACCTCGCGCGAGGAGGGCTGTTGGAGTCGGTGCGCGGCATGCGCGGCGGATATCGGCTCACGCGCCATCCAGAGGACATCACCATCGGCGAGATCATCGTCGTGATGGACGGCCCCATCGCCGTGACCGAGTGCGCGCCGGACGAGCCTGCGGTGTCGGATTGTGCGCAGGAACCGTGGTGCCCCGTGCGCGGGAGCTGGCAGCGGCTGAATGACGCCATCCGAGAAGCACTCAACCGCGTCACCCTGGCGGAGATGACATGCCCCGTGGCCGACCCGGTCGGCTCGTTCGCGGGTCACGAGGACCAGGCAGACGTCTGAGCAGAACAATGACCACCCCTGACTCCTCACTCCAGGACATCGCCCAACGGCAATACGAAGAGGGCTTCGTCACCGACATCGAGATGGAGATCGTCCCCAAGGGACTCTCCGAAGACGTCGTACGCCTCATCTCGTCGAAGAAGAACGAGCCCGAGTGGCTGACCGAGTGGCGGCTCAAGGCCTACCGGCACTGGCTGACCATGACCGAGCCCACATGGCCCAAGGTCCGCTACAACAAGATCGACTACCAGGACATCAGCTATTACGCAGCGCCCAAGTCCGACGCTGACAAGCCGAAGACCTTGGACGAGGTCGATCCGGAGTTGCTGAAGACCTACGAGAAGCTCGGCATCCCGCTCGGCGAGCAGAAGGTCCTGGCGGGTGTCGTTGCCGTGGATGCGGTGTTCGATTCCGTGTCCGTCGCCACCACCTACAAGGAGAAGCTGTCCGAGCTGGGCATCGTTTTCTGCTCGTTCTCGGAGGCGGTCGCAAACCACCCGGACCTCATCAAGAAGTACCTGGGCACGGTCGTCCCCTACACAGACAACTTCTTCGCGACGTTGAACTGCGCGGTCTTCTCGGACGGGTCGTTCGTCTACATCCCCAAGGGCGTCCGCTGCCCCATGGAGCTGTCCACCTACTTCCGCATCAACGCGGCGGAGACAGGCCAGTTCGAGCGCACCCTGATCGTCGCCGACGAGGGCAGCTATGTCAGCTATCTCGAGGGCTGCACCGCGCCGAAACGTGACGAGAACCAGCTGCACGCGGCCGTCGTCGAGCTGGTCGCGCTGAAGGACGCCCAGATCAAGTACTCGACGGTCCAGAACTGGTACCCGGGTGATGAGAACGGCAAGGGCGGGATCTTCAACTTCGTGACCAAGCGCGGCATCTGCAAGGAAGACCGCGCCAAGATCTCGTGGACCCAGGTCGAAACCGGTTCGGCGATCACGTGGAAATACCCCAGCTGCATCCTGAAGGGCGACGACTCGGTGGGCGAGTTCTACTCGGTCGCCGTCACGTCCAACTGGCAGCAAGCCGATACGGGCACCAAGATGATCCACCTCGGCAAGAACACCAAGAGCACGATCATCTCGAAGGGCATATCGGCCATGCAGGGCCAGAACGCATATCGCGGCCTGGTCAAGATCGCCAAGGGCGCGACGGGTTCTCGCAATTACTCGCAATGCGACTCCCTGCTCATGGGTGACAAATGCGGCGCGCACACGTTCCCGTACATCGAGTCGTCCAACGTGTCATCGACCGTCGAGCATGAGGCGACGACGTCCAAGATCTCCGAGGATCAACTCTTCTACGCGCGCCAGCGCGGACTGTCGGAAGAGGACGCGGTCAACACGATCGTCAACGGGTTCTGCAAGGAGGTCTTCCGCGAACTTCCGATGGAGTTCGCAGTGGAAGCACAGAAGCTGCTCTCGGTCACCCTCGAAGGGGCCGTCGGGTAGTCACAGACACGGGAAGAGCAGACCGAATCCGGCGCTCCAACAGACGATGCTGAAGATCACCAATCTCCATGCCAAGGTCGAGGGCAACCAGATCCTCAACGGGATCGACCTCGAACTCGAGGCGGGCCAGGTCCACGCGCTCATGGGGCCGAACGGCTCGGGCAAGAGCACGCTCGCCCAGGTCATCGCGGGCCGCGAACGCTTCGAGGTCACCGAAGGGGACATCACCCTCGACGGCGCGAGCATTCTCGAGCTCGCTCCCGAGGAGCGCGCCTGCAAGGGCCTGTTCCTCGGGTTCCAGTATCCCGTCGAGATCCCCGGCGTCACCAACTCCTACTTCCTCAAGGCCGCGCTCAACGCGCAACGCAAGAACCGCGGGGAGCAAGAGCTGGACGCCATGGAGTTCCTCGCGCTGCTGAAGGAGAAGGCGGCGCTCATGGACATGGACCCCAAGTTCCTGAACCGCTCGGTCAACGAGGGCTTCTCGGGCGGCGAGAGGAAGAAGAACGAGATCCTGCAGATGTGCATCCTCGAGCCGCGCCTCGCGATTCTCGACGAGACGGACTCGGGACTGGACATCGACGCCCTAAAAGTCGTCGCCAACGGCGTCAACACGATGCGCGGCGAAGACCGGGCCATCCTCGTCGTCACCCACTACCAGCGCCTCCTCGAGTACATCGTGCCCGACAAGGTCCACGTCCTCGCCAACGGACGCATCGCCCGTACCGGCGACAAGTCACTCGCGATCACGCTCGAAGAAAAGGGCTACGGTTGGATCGAGGAAGAGGCGGGTAGTCAGGCCTGACGTCCCATGACCGCCACCCTCTCTCCGACCGACTGGATCGCGCCCTGGCGCGCGGCTGACGATCTTCCGGGACGCGGCCTGCCATGGCTCGACGCCATGCGCGAGGCGGCGACATCACGCTTCCAAGATCTCGGCACGCCGCGTCGACGTTGGGAAGCCTGGCGATACACCGACGTCGCACCCATCGTGAAGACTACGTTCGAGCCGGCGCGCGGCGGGACGCCTGCGCGCGGCGAAGTCGAGGCCGCGCTGGCCCGACTGCCCGGTAACGGCCGATTTCACCGGCTGGTGTTCGTGGACGGCGTCCTCGTCGAACCACTCTCGGTTTTCCACGAGTTGCCAGAAGGCCTCCGCGTCCTCTCGTTCAGCGATGCGCTCACCCAGATTCCTGAACTGCTCGAACAGCATCTTGGCAAGATGGCCCTCTACGAAGACAACCCTTTCACGGCTTTGACCGCGGCATTCGCACGGGATGGCGTCGTCGTGCACGTGCCGAAGGGGGTCGTGGTCGATCGCCCCATCGAGGCCATCTGGCTGACAACGGTCGGTGCCCAGGCCATCGCCAATCACGCGCGCAATCTCCTGGTCGCGGAAGAATCGTCCGAGGTCACGTTGCTCGACGTGTTCCACGCCGCCCACAACGGGACCTATCTCAACAACATCACGACCGAGATCGTCGCCGGCCCCAACGCATCGGTGACCCACATCCGCATCCAGGAGGAGGGACGCTCGGCCTTCCACGTGGCAGACACCAAGATCAGGCAGGAACGAGACAGCCGCGTGTGCTCGTACGTCATCACCACCGGCGGTCGCTCCTCGCGCAACGAACTCGGATTTGCGCTGAGCGAACCCGGTGCGTCGTGCGTGCTCAACGGGTTGTTCGTGCTGAACGGGAATCAGGTGGCCGACAACATGACCCTGGTGGACCACCAGAGCCCGCACTGCACGAGCAGCGAGTTCTACAAGGGCGTCATGGACGGCCAGTCCGAAGGTGCGTTCACGGGCCGAGTGCTCGTCCGCGAAGACGCACAGAAGACGGACGCCGAGCAGAACAACCGCAACCTCCTGCTCTCTGACGACGCACAGGTCAACACACGCCCGCAGCTCGAGATCTACGCAGACGACGTCAAGTGCGCCCACGGCGCCACGTCCGGCCAGCTCGACCGCAGCGCGATGTTCTACCTGCGCACCCGCGGCATCGACGAGATCCGCGCACGTCAAATCCTGACACGCGCGTTCGCCTCCGAAATCATCGGGGGTATCCCCGTGCAGGAGGTGCGGAATCACCTGCTCCCGGTCGTCGAGGACCGGCTGTGCCCTGGCCACACCCTGGAGAAGACTCCGTGAGCACGAACGGGGAGCAAACCCTCGACGTCGAGGCCGTCCGGAAGGACTTCCCCGTCCTACAGCGCACGGTCTACGACCGCCCCCTCGTCTACCTGGACAACGCGGCGACATCACAGAAGCCGCGCTGCGTCATCGATGCCGTGTCCCGCTACTACGAGGAGATCAACTCCAACGTGCACCGCGGCGTCCATCGCCTGAGCATGGACGCGACCAGCGCGTACGAGGGCGCGCGGGAGAAGGTCCAGCGCTTCCTCAACGCCCGGTCGACGAAGGAGATCGTCTGGACGCGCGGCACGACGGAGTCCATCAACCTGGTCGCGCAGAGCTTCGGGCGCTCGCAGATCCACGCGGGTGACGAGATCATCATCTCCCACCTGGAGCACCATTCGAACATCGTCCCCTGGCAGCTCCTGTGCGAGGAGCGCGGCGCCAGCTTGAAGGTGATCCCCATGTCGGAGCGGGGCGAGATCTTGCTGGACGCCTACGAGGAGCTGCTGTCGGAGCGGACCAAGATCGTCGCGATCGGGCACGTCTCCAACGCACTCGGCACCGTGAACCCCGTCGAGCACATCATCCAACGGGCCCACGCTCGCGGCATCCCCGTGCTTCTCGACGGTGCCCAGGCGGCGCCCCACATGAAGGTGGACGTGCAGGTCCTCGATTGCGATTTCTACACCCTGTCCGGCCACAAGATGTTCGGTCCCACAGGCATCGGTGCGCTGTACGGCAAGGAGGCGCTGCTGGAACGCATGCCCCCGTGGCACGGCGGCGGCGACATGATCAAGAGCGTCTCGTTCGAAGGCACGGTCTTCAACGACCTGCCGTACAAGTTCGAAGCCGGGACCCCCGATATCGCCGGCGCCGTGGGGATGGGCGCGGCCGTCGATTACCTCGATCAGGTGGGCCTTGACGCCGTGTCTGCCTGGGAGGCCGAGCTGCTGACGTACGGCACCGCGCTCCTTGACGCGATGGACGGGGTGCGCATCTTCGGGACCGCCGAGCACAAGGCCGCGGTCATCTCGTTCGAGGTCGATGGCATCCACCCCCACGACCTGGGCACGGTCCTCGACCGCGAGGGAGTCGCCATTCGGGCCGGCCACCACTGCGCCCAGCCAGTCATGCAGTTCTACGGCGTGCCCGCGACCGCGCGCGCGTCCATGGCGTTCTACAACACCAAGGCCGAACTGGATACGCTCGTCGTGGCGATCAACAAGGCGCAGGAACTGTTCGCCTGATGGACGAGCTGCGCGATCTCTACCAGGAGATGATCCTGGACCACGGCAAGAGGCCGAGAAACCAGGGCCGGATCGAGGCATCGACCCACGAGGCTGACGGGCACAACCCGCTCTGCGGCGACGTGCTGCACCTGACGCTCACCGTGGACGGTGACACGGTCACCGACGCGCGCTTCGAAGGTGAAGGCTGCGCCATCTCCACGGCCTCCGCATCCATGATGACCGACGCCGTGAAGGGCAAGAACCTCGGTGAGGTGAAGCGGCTCGTGGACACGTTCATCGGCCTCGCCACCGGCGAGTCTAGTCCCGATCCCAACGAACTCGGCAAGCTGGCCGTGTTCTCCGGAGTGTCCGAGTTTCCCGCGCGGGTGAAGTGCGCGACCCTGTCGTGGCGCACTGTCGAGGCCGCGATCTCCGGGAGCGACGAGCCCATCACCACGGAGTGATCCCATGGAAGACGTCCCCTCCACCCCCACCGACAGCCCGACCGACGACGCCACTGAAGGCACCCCCGTCGAGCGCGGTCCCGAGACCTACGCCACCGGCGATGCGAACCCCGAACTGGCCGACAAGCTCGTCGAAGTCCTGAAGTCGGTATACGACCCTGAGATCCCCGTGAACATCTACGAGATGGGCATGATCTACGAGGTCCGCGCGGACACGGAGGGCTCCGCCTACGTGAAGATGACCCTGACCTCGCCGTCATGCCCCGTTGCCGGCACGCTCCCGGGCGAAGTCGAAGCCAAGGTCCGCACCAGCGAGGGAGTCACCGAGGCCAAGGTCGAACTGGTCTGGGAACCGACCTGGACCATGGAGATGATCTCCGACGCGGCGCGCCTCGAACTCAATCTGTGACCGCGGCGGTTATCGATGATCGCCACCCTCCTCGGACTCCCCTATGACCACCACTCGTCCCACCTGCGAGGAGCGGCTCAGGCTCCACCGCTGATCCGCAAGGCGTTGTGGTCGGACGGGTCGAACCCGTTCAGCGAGACAGGCGTCGATGTGTCGAGTACCGACGTGATGCGCGACGCGGGGGACTTGGACGCGCCGGAAGACGACGCGCACGAAGCCATCGCGGGCGCCGTGGCCCGCATCCTGGACGCCGGCGAGCGCCCTGTCTGTCTCGGCGGTGATCACGCGGTGACGTGGCCGGTTCTTCGCGCACTCGCGCCACGGCACGAGGGCTTGACGATCCTCCACGTAGATGCCCACCCCGATCTCTACGACTCCTTCGACGGCAACCCCCTCTCCCACGCATCTCCGTTCGCACGGATCATGGAACAAGGGCTCGCAAAGCGCCTGGTGCAGGTTGGTATCCGAACCCTGAACCCGCACCAGCGGGAGCAGGTCGCCCGCTTCGGCGTCGAGTGCATCGAGATGCGCCACCGCTCACCCATGGACGCCCTCGTCCTCGACGGGCCCCTCTACGTCAGCATCGACCTGGACGGCCTCGACCCGGCCCACGCGCCCGGCGTCTCCCACCCCGAACCGGGCGGGCTCACCACACGCGACGTGATCGACCTGCTGCACGGCATCACGGGGGACGTCGTCGGCGCGGACGTGGTCGAGTACAACCCGCAGCGCGACGTCCACGACCTGACCGCACACGTCGCCGCGAAGCTGGTGAAGGAGATCGTCGGAGTCATGGCCGCGGCGAAGTAGGGCGCCGACGACGCCCACCTCCCGTGCTATGGTCCGATGGATGACCTTGCCCGCGACGACCAAACCCGCGCTGACGCCGGACGCCGCCGAAACGCTCCTCGCGGAACGCTTCGGTGTCACGGGAACATTGCGCCCTCTGGACGGCTATCGCGACTTGAACTTCCGCGTCGACGCTGACGACGGGCAACGATTCGTCTTCAAGATCTACAACCCGTCGGAGACACGGGCGTTCATCGACCTGCAGGACACGGCGATGCGGCGCCTCGCCGACGCTGGGATCGAAGGATGCCCGAAGCCCGTCGGGACCGACGAGGCTGCCGGGTCGATCATCCGGCTGCTGACGTGGGTCGACGGAACCTCGCTCGCAGATGTGCGCCCCCACGACACCGATCTCTTGGAGGACGTGGGCCGGCTCGTCGGCCGCGTGGACAGGGTCCTGGCCGACCTGGGGCATGAGGACGCCAATTGCGAGTTGGAGTGGGACCCCCGTCACAGCCACAAAACCGTCACCGAGCGCCTCTCCGACATCGACGACCCCTCCCGTCGAGCGCTCATCACCCGAGGAATCGGCTGGGCCGAGGGGGTCGCCACGCGGCTCGCGGACTTGCCCACCTCCGTCGTCCACCACGACGCGAACGAGTGGAATGTCCTCGTCACGACCGCGCGCGCTGGTCCGTCGCGGGCGACCGGACTCATCGACTTCGGTGATCTGCGGTACACGTGGAGGGCTTCGGGCGCCGCCGTCACCATCGCCTACGGCGTGCTCGGCGTGAGCGACCCGCTCGCCGCAGCGCGGGCGATCCTCCGCGGCTACCACGACGAGCACCCCTTGCAGCCGGAGGAGATCGAGGCCGTCTGGGAACTCGCCAGGATGCGGCTCATGGTCTCGGTCAGCATGGCCGCGCAGCAACGCAAGCTCGCACCCGACAACGAGTACCTGTCGGTCACGGAGGCGCCGGGGTGGAAGGCCCTCGAGCGCATGGACAAGATCCACTCACGGTTCGCGGTGTACGCCATGCGCGACGCATGCGGACTCCCGGGTTGCGCGCATGCGTCACGTGTCACCGAGTGGCTCGACGCTCACGGGCACGACGCCGCGCCCGTCCTGCCGTGGGACCTGGGATCGACATCGCTTCACGTCCTCGACCTCTCGGTCGATGCGCCAGGCCTCGATCAGGATGACGATCCCACGTCCGTAGTCGCTGAACGCCTCGCGCGCGAGATCTCGGACGCAGACGCCCAGGTGGGCATCGGGCGATACGACGAAGTACGACGCTGCTACACGTCAGACGCCTTCAAGTCGCCCGGTGGCGGCTTCCCCGAACGTCGTACCGTCCACCTCGGCGTCGACCTGTTTGTCCCCGCCGGCACGCCCGTGCATGCGCCGTACGACGGCCAGGTCTGGAGCGTGGCCGACAATGGGGAGCGCCTCGACTACGGACCGACCGTCATCCTGCACCACACACCGGCGTCGGGCCCGGAGTTCTGGACCCTGTACGGGCATCTCGCGCGCGCCTCCATCGACGGACTCGCCGCCGGGCAACCCGTGGCCCGCGGCGAGGTGATCGCGTCCGTCGGACCGTTCCCCGAGAACGGCGACTGGCCAACGCACGTGCACTTCCAGGTGATGGCGGATGTCCTTGACCAGCGCGGCGAGTTCGCCGGCGTCGCCCCGCCGTCGCTGCGCGACCTGTGGCTTTCGTTGTGCCCCGACCCGACCGGCGTCCTCGGGCTGGGGACCGACGCCGTCGCCCCTTCCATCCCCGGGGCGGCGGACCTCATGCAACGTCGCGAGGCGCTGATCGGCACGAACCTGAGCCTGAGCTATCACCGCCCGCTGACCATCGTCCGCGGGCGAGGCAGCTATCTCTTCGACGACGCCGGACAGGCCTACCTGGACGGCGTGAACAACGTATGCCACGTGGGGCATTGCCATCCGCGGGTCGTGCAGGCGCTCACGGATCAGGCGTCGGTCCTCAACACCAACACCCGCTACCTGCACCCGAACCTGACCGCCTACGCCGAGCGGCTCGCGGCCCTGTTCCCAGACCCGCTCGAGGTGGTGTTCCTCTGCTGCTCCGGCAGCGAGGCGAACGAGCTGGCGCTCAGGCTCGCGAGGACGGCGACGGGTCGGGAGGATGTGATCGTCCTGGACGCGGCGTACCACGGAAACACCAGGTCGCTCGTGGACCTGTCACCGTACAAGCACGACGGGCCCGGAGGACGTGGCGCGCCGCCGTGGGTGCACGTGGTTCCGCTGCCCGATCCCTATCGCGGCAAGGAGGGATCGTCGCGGGACGGCGCCGACCTCGGCTCCGCGTACGCACGCCACGTCAAGGATGTGGTCGCCAGCACGCCCCCCGCCGCGTTCCTCGCCGAGGCCCTCCCCGGCTGCGGCGGCCAGATCGAGCTCCCCGCCGGCTATCTGGCGGAGGCCTACACTGCCGTCCGCGCAGCCGGTGGGGTGTGCATCGCCGACGAGGTCCAGATCGGCTTGGGACGCATGGGGTCGCACTGGTGGGGATTTGAAACGCAAGACGTCGTCCCGGACATCGTGACCCTCGGCAAACCGATAGGAAACGGCCACCCCCTCGCGGCGGTGGTAACGACCCGTGCCATCGCCGACGCGTTCGACAACGGCATGGAGTGGTTCAACACATTCGGCGGCAATCCCGTGTCGTGCGCCGTCGGAATCGCGGTCCTCGATGTGGTCGGCGACCTTGACCTGCGCGGCAACGCGCTGCGGGTCGGCGCGCGGCTGAAGGACGGCCTCACTGCGCTCATGGACCGACATCCTCTCATCGGCGACGTACGCGGCCGCGGTCTGTTCCTCGGCGCCGAGCTCGTCACGGATCGCGACGCAAAGACACCGGCGACGGCCGAAGCATCCTGGGTCACGAACCGCCTGCGCGACCTGGGCATCCTGCTGAGCACGGACGGCCCGGACGCCAACGTCTTGAAGTTCAAGCCGCCCCTCGTCTGGACCGCGTCCGAAGCGGACCGGGTGGTCGAGACCCTGGATCGGGTGCTCGGCGAATCCGCGTTGACCGGCTAATCCCGATCGCTCATCAGCCTCCCGACGGACCGCATGGTCATGGACTACTCGGGGAGCGTCCGGTCGAAGAGCTCCTTGATGCGCCGATACTCGTCGTACCAGGACGCCGCATCCGTGAACCCGTGGCCCTCGAGGGGGTAGTAGGCGACCTCCCAGTTCTTCTTGCGAAGCTCGATCAACCGTTGCTGGAGTCGAAAGACACCCTGGGCGTGGACGTTGGAGTCGAGGACGCCGTGGCAGATCAGGAGGTGGTCACGGAGGCCCTCCGCGTGCCAGATGGGTGACGACTTGCGGTAGTGCTCTGGCGACTCCAGGGGATCGTCGAGGATGTTGGAGGTGTACCCGTCGTTGTAGTGCGCCCAGTCGGTCACCGGGCGCAGCGCAGCGCCGGCGGTGAAGGTTCCGGGGCTCGTGAACAGGGCCATGAGGGTCATGAAGCCGCCGTAGGAGCCGCCGTAGATGCCCAGCTTGCCGCACTTCTCGGTCTCCACGAGCCAGCGGGCGGCATCGACGTAGTCGCCGAGATCGCGACCGCCCATGTGTCCGTAGATGGCCGTACGCCAATCACGCCCATAACCAGCAGAGCCCCGGTAGTCCACATCGAGGACCGTGTAGCCCGCGTCGCACAGCAGGTGATGGAAGCCGTATTCCCGGTAATAGGACGACCACCAGTTGTGAACATTTTGCAGGTAGCCCGCGCCGTGGACGAACAGGACCGCCGGCTTGCCAGGGAGCGGCTTCTCCGGTCGGTACAGGCGCGCCGGAACCTCGACGCCGTCGGACGCGACGAACCAGACGACCGGCGGCTTCCGCCAGCGCCCGTACCCGTTGAACGCCGGTGACGGCGAGTCCGTGAGTACGACGGGCTCCCGGCTACCGTCGAGCCAGCGAATGCGCAGTTCCCACGGCGTGTTGGCGGTGGAGAACACCTCGGCCACCTTGGTGCCGTCGGGCGAGAGGCTGAAGCTCCGCCCGCCGCCGTCAGCGGTCAGCACGGTAACGGAACCGCTCTCCGGGCTGATCTCCACCAGGTCCCCCACATGCGGAGACGTGGGTGTGGCGATGGCGTAGATCTTCTTGCCGTCCGGAGTGGCGACCGGCCGGCGGATCTCGAACGCGCCCTCGGTGAGTTGACGCGTCTCCACCGTCGCCACGTCCGCGATCCACAGTTGCATCCAACCGCTCTTCTCGCTGACGAAGAACACCCTCCCGGAATCCCCCAGCCATTGGGGACGACCGTCGCTGCCCCCAACCCAGGCATCGTCGTGCCGATGGTGCAAGGTCGTGGTCTTGCCGGTGGCGGGATCGACCTTCAGGAGCCACAGGTCCTCGTCATCGTCGGAGCGGGCCTGGGCGACCAGGAACTCGCCGGTCACCGACCAGGACGGGCGGCCGGGGTAGGCGCCGCGCTTCTCCGCGGGTTCTCCGACCTGCACGATGTCGCCCGATTCCATGTCCATGACCTCGAGCCGTCGCTCGGGCGACTTATCCCCGACCTTGGACCGCGTCGATCGCATCTTGGAATAGCCGTCCTCCGTCACGTAGTCGGGCATGTCCGCCGAGCGGCCGCGGACACCGGACTTTCTCAGCGTGATCGCCACGTGCTGGCCAGACGGCGAGACCGACACGCCCTGGACGGCGAAACCCTTGGGCGGGCCGTACGTGGGGATCTCGCGCCGCCTCTCCTTACGCTTCTCGGTCCGGTCCTTCGCGGATTTTTCACGCTGCTCCTTCTCCCACAATCGTCGGAACATCTCGCGCTGCTCGCGCTCGTGATAGTCCGCCAGATCCTCGGGCTTATCCGGTGGATCGGCTTCCTGGTCGTCCTTGTCCTCCTTGCGCGCTGACGAGGAAATGGCGAGGAGTTGCACCACCCCGGGACGTTGCAGCGAGACGCGGTATACGGCGTCACGGGCGTACACGAGGACCGCGTCCGCATCCACAGAGAAGCGCGTGTCGAAGATGGGCGCTGCGAGGCGCAAGATCTCGGTGACCTCTCCCGTGGTCACGTCCTCCACGTGCACGGATTGGCCTTCCACGTACACGCGCCAGAGGCGATCACGGTCAAAGCGACCGCGTGGTGGGCGCGGTTGATCGTCTGGCCACGGACGCGGCGCGGCGTCGCCGAGCGCGTACTGCCACGTCTTCCGTTCCGGTTCGTTCCAGCGTTTCCACGAGAACGTCAGTCCCTCGGACGTGTCTGACCACCGGACCCCCGACGGCGCGGCGCCGAAGAAGTCCTCCCCCAGCATGATCATGCCGAGCTCGAGAGTCTTCAGCGGTTCGGAGAGGCGCTCCCGCAGCGACTTCTCCAGCGCCCGGGCCGCGGGTGGCTGTGCCCACCCGGCGGGGATCAGGAGAACCAGGACCACAAACAGGCGTGCGTAGGCATACATGACCGCCATGATACGCACGGAGGTGAATCACCACTTCGAGCTTGCGAAAGTGATGTCCAGGGGCGAGGACGCGCCCACCTCCAGGTCCTTCACTCCGACGCCCGGCATACTCACTCGAACGTGGCCGGGGCGCAGGCCCTGGAATGCGACGCGCCCATGGGCATCGCTCCGGCCGGAGCGACGACGCACCGTCGAGCGCTCCCCGGCGCCATCAGCGCCACGCTCATCGAGGATCACGGTGCGATGGGCGGCCCCCGGGCCCGGAACCGCGAAGGTCACGTCCAGTCCGTGTTGCAACCGCAAGGTCACCCCGGAATCACTGGCCCCGACGGCGCGGACGGCGGCGGCGAAGCCGGGGACGAGGGCCGAGAGGTGCAGCGCCCCTGGGGTCGTGGGCCGGCACGGGAACCGGAAGCGGCCGTCCACCTCCGTACGCGTCGTCACGCATGTCCGCAGGACCCCCGGGACGGTCACGTTGGACCCCGCGGGAGCGAGTACAAGCAACGCGCCGGCCAACCCATGACCTTCCGGATCGAGCAGGATGCCGGTGACCGCGCGCCGCGAAGCCAGCTCGATGGTGCCGGCGTCGACAGGGTGCGCCTTGCACGACGACACATCCACCGGGACCTGGGCGGAGAAGGACGCTGATTCGTACCCGTCAGCCTCGAATTGGATGGCGACGGGCATGGTCCGTTCGTGCTCCTGGCCCGCGGGAACAGCGATACCCATGAGGAGGAAGTTGCCCTCCGTATCGGTGACGGCCTCTCCCCCGCCACCGCGGACGCGGACACCTTCGATGGGTTTTTCCGATGTCGGCTCGATGACCCGTCCCGCGACACCACGCGGCACGCGTCGCATGACCAGCACCGACGAGGGCACGTCGGGAGGGAGGTCGAGGGCGAACGCGGGATACCACGGCGCCGTGACCCTGAGCTCGACCGCGTGATCGCCCAGGCCAAGCAGGACGAACCGTCCGTCGGCATCTGTTCGTGCGGCGGCGTCGCTCACCTCGCGGTGCCTCCAGTCGATGCCCTGCGCGCGCACCATGGCGCCGACGACGGGCTCGTTCGTGTCGCCGTCGATGACCTGCCCGCTGACGGATCGACCTTCCCGCAGAGTCACGACGAGATCTTCCCCGGGACGCGCCTCGATGCCGATACGCCCCACGTGGCCCTCACGGGCGACGGCGACGCGGTACGTGACCTCCGCGAGATCGTCGAAGCAGACCTCTCCATCACCCAGCGTCACCTCGACGAGCGCCTCGAGCAGCCCTGGAACGTCACCCAGCAACAGGGAGTCCTCCAGGACGATCTGACGCGCCTCCAGCGTCACCCGGGCTCCGGTAACCGGAGCGCCGCCCTCGTCGAGGAGGACGACTCGGAGAGGGTCGGGGTGGATCGGGACCCGCGCCGCATCGGCGGGTGCCGATGCGACGACTTCATCGTCCTTGGAGAGACGAGTCGTGGATCGCATCCCCCTATCGGGATCGCGTGCTGCAGGCATGGAGAGTTGGCTTGACTGGCCACTCCCCGGGGGGAAGCCGTAGGGGCTTACACCGGGAAGCAGGGTTTGGTGAGCGGAGATGCATGAGCGAGAGAGCAGGGGGACCCACGCATCCGTAAGAACAATAGAGCAAGCTAGGGAAAACCGCCATTGGACTTCCCCCTGGCCTGATCGAAATGGCACGCGCTCGATTGGAACCGGATCGACGGACTTCGGCGGACCCGTCACCAAGAGCAGGAAACCCCATGCATGGCGGTCGATCGCGTCTCATTTCTGAGACACGACACACCGCGCCGCATCACGGGTGCCTGCGGCGCATCGCCATGCAACACCTGTTGAAACCCCGTCAACCGGTGAGGCCTCCAGACTGCACGAGACGGTCCGTTGCGGTACCTTCTCGCCATCCCATGGAGCCCCGGAAATGACCGCCGAGCAGCCCAGCCACGACCACGGGCAGGTTCTCCCGCCCCCCGCCGCGTTCTCAGAAAACGCACGGGTGGGGAGCATGGACGCCTATGCCGACCTCTATCGCAGGGCGCAGGACGACCCCGAGGGCTTCTGGTCGCAAGAGGCCGAGACCCTGGACTGGATCACCCCCCCGTCCCAGGTTCTGGAATGGGACTTCCACGCACCCTCCGTCACGTGGTTCGAGGACGGCGTCCTCAACGTGACAACCAACTGTCTCGATCGGCACGTGGCGGCTGGGAAGGGCGATGATGTCGCGATCATCTGGGAGGGGGACGACCCGACCAACGATCGCACCATCACGTTCAACGAGCTTCTCGCCGACGTCTGCCGGTTCGGCAACGTCCTGAAGGAGTTCGGCGTCAACAAGGGCGATCGCGTCTGTATCTACATGCCGATGATCCCCGAGCTCGCCGTCGCCATGCTCGCGTGTGCACGGATCGGCGCCGTGCACTCCATCGTGTTCGGCGGATTCTCTGCGGACAGCCTGCGCGATCGCATATTGGACGCCACCTGCAAGGTGCTGGTGACAGCGGACCAGGGGGTGCGCGGTGGTAAGACGATCCCGCTCAAGGCGATCTCGGACGAGGCCCTCGCCGGGGCCCCGTGCGTCGAACGGGTGTTCGTCGTGAAGCGGACCGGCGCCGACGTCACCATGGCCAACGGTCGGGATGTGTGGTGGCACGACGCCGTCGTGCCGGCGCGCGACACGTTGGACCCCGAGCCCATGGGCGCGGAGGACCCGCTGTTCATCCTCTACACGTCGGGCAGCACGGGGAAACCGAAGGGCGTCCTGCACACCACCGCGGGGTACTTGCTGTACGCCAGTTACACCCACCGCCTCGTCTTCGACTGGCAACCGGGGGACGTTTACTGGTGCACCGCCGACATCGGGTGGATCACGGGGCACAGCTACATCATCTACGGCCCCCTGTGCAACGGCGCATCCACCGTCATGTTCGAGGGCATCCCCACCTACCCCGACCCCGGGCGCTTCTGGGACGTCGTCGACAAGTGGAGCATCACCCTGTTCTACACGGCCCCTACCGCGATCCGCGGCATCGCCCAGTTCGGCGACGAACCCGTAACGAGCCGCAAGCGTTCGTCGTTGCGCCTGCTCGGGACCGTGGGGGAGCCCATCAACCCGGAGGCGTGGACGTGGTATCACCAGGTCGTCGGCGACGGACGCTGCCCCATCGTCGATACCTGGTGGCAGACCGAAACCGGGGGCATCATGATCTCTCCCCTGCCGGGCGCGACACCCCTCAAGCCCGGCTCGGCGACCAACCCGCTGCCCGGCATCCGACCCGCGCTCCTCGACGACGAGGGGAACGTCCTCGAGGGGAACGGCGTCCGCGGCAACCTGGTCATCACGTTCCCGTGGCCGGGCATGATGCGGACCGTCTACGGCGATCATGAACGCTTCAAGGAGGCGTACTTCGCGCGTTTCCCGGGCAACTACTTCACCGGCGACGGATGCCTCCGCGACGGCGACGGCTACTACTGGATCACGGGCCGTGTCGATGACGTGCTGAACGTCTCGGGTCACCGGCTCGGGACAGCGGAGGTCGAGTCGGCCCTGGTCACCCACCCATCCGTCGCCGAGGCGGCGGTGGTGGGCATGCCCCACGAGATCAAGGGCCAGGGCATCTACGCGTACGTCATCCTGAACGCCGGTCACGAGGAAACCGAGGGGCTCAACCAGGAACTCATCGACGCCGTGCGCAAGGAGATCGGCCCGATCGCCAAGCCCGACAGAATCCAGGTGGCACCGGGGCTGCCCAAGACGCGGTCGGGGAAGATCATGCGGCGCATCCTCCGCAAGATCGCGGCGGGAGAGACGGACGAGCTCGGCGACACCACGACCCTCGCCGACCCGTCCATCGTCGGCAAGCTCATCGAGGGTGCGAGCGCCTGACCGTGTCCATGCTCGAAGGCAATCGCGAATGCGGCATACGTCATCGTTTCGAGGTGCGCCATTTGGATCGGGTCCCCAATCGTCACCCGGCCGAGATGGAGCAGCTCATCCACTGGTGCCAGGTGTTCGACAATGAGGGACTGGCGCCGGTGGAGGGCGGCGCGAGCGCCGGCAACCTGAGCTTTCGCACCCCGGCCGGGTTCGTCATCACACCCACGCGCAGCCCTCTGAAATCCAACCTGGACTGGCGCGCGTTCGTCGAGGTCGTGCGCGCCGACTGGAGCGCGTTCGAGCTGCATGTCCTGGGTGAGCGGACGCCGTCGAGCGACTCGTTTCTACACGAGCGGATCTACGCCCTGCGGCCGGACGTCATGGCTGTCTTCCACGGACACGACGACCTGGTGCTCACCCACGCTGACGCTCTCGCCAGTGAATTCCCCATCGCCGTCACCGGCGAAGCGCGCCTGTTCGGTACCCGCGACGACGCGGCGGACACGGCCAGGGAGATAGGCAGCGAGCCGTACTGCATTCGCAGGGGACACGGCTTCGTCAGCACCGGCCGCACGCTCGCCGCCGCCGGGGACCTGGCGGTCGCCGTCCACCGCCGTGCGGTGGAACTCTCCGAGATGGAATGACGGCGCGGGCCTGCTGAAACGTAATGCCCTCGGGAGGCGTCACTTCGTAGAGCCCCGACGGGGTGGGGTTCACCTGAATGCCCATGCACCACCAGGTCTGCCCCCGCTCCCGCCAGCGGCGCGAGAGGGTAGGGTGGGGCGAATCGGATGGTGACGGGGCCTCGCCCCTGGAAGATCGCACTTTCGGTTGGTGGGGGGTGATCTGTAGCATCTAGTCACTTGCGGTTCGTTGCGAACTCATTTCAGGCTGTCACCCATGCGCCAGAAGATCATCGCTTCCGTCGGGACATTGCTCCTGTGCGCCCTGGCGTCCGGCCAGTCCATCTTCGCCCCCTTCGACGCGGCGACCATGCCGTTGAAGGCGACCGACGTCCGCTTCCGCCACCTGCTGGACGCCGACGGGGACGGCGACATGGACGCGGTTGGTTGGGAGAAGGACTGCTGGAACTCGTCCTCGAGCGCGGCGAACTGCGGGTACCGCGTGCAGTTCTGGACGAACAACGGCGACGGTTCGGTGTCGCCAGGGTTCTTCGAGCAGATCACGGCGCTGAACTTTCCGTCCCCATCCATGGCGGCCGGGCGTCTCGGCGTGGACGACGGGAAGGACGATGTCGTATTCGCCTACGGAACCGGCATCCGGCTCTACGAATCGTCGCCCAACGGCGTCGTCGCGTCCGGTCAGACGCTCGGCGCTACGGTCCACGCCATCGCGACCGGTTGGTTCAACAACGACAACGCAGGCGACATCGTGATCCTGAGCGGCGGGTCCCTGACCGCGTACCGTCTCAACCCGTTCACCATGATCGTGTCGTTGCCGATCACCTACACCATCTCGGCGCGGCTCTTTGTCGCTGACCTGGATGGGGATGGGGATGGGGACATCGGCATCGCCGATACCGGCGGGCTTCGCGTCATGTGGAACACCCCGAATTCGATCGTCTCCGGCCCGCTGTACGCGACCGCGAGCCCGTCATCGATCACCTGCGGCGACATCGACGGCGACGGGGACGAAGACGTGGTGGCGTTCACCGCGACCGCCTACGTCGTCATGCGCAACGACGGCAGCGGCACCCTGTCCATGGAACCCCCGGCGACCGGCGGTCCCGCCACGCACCTGGCTGACGTGGACGGCGACGGCGACCTGGACGGCGTCTGCTGCAGCAGCGGCGGCGGCGGCGGCGGCGGCGGCACCTACCCTCCCCCGCCTCCCGGGGTGAACGACCTCTACTCCGAGTACCAGATCGCGCTCAACGTAGGCGGCGGCCAGTTCGGCCCGTCGTTTCGCATTCCGAGCATTGGCGCCGAGCGGCTCGCCGGAGCGGCCGACATGGATGGTGACGGCGACACCGACCTGGTTGCCGGACGTTGCATCTGGCTGAACCAGGGCTCGATGCAGGATCCGCGGGCGTCGACCCCCGTGTCCGCCCCGGTTCAACGTGACCTGGTGGACGCGGACCAGGACGGCGACCGCGACTATGGCTGGTCACCGGCCGCCTTCCAGCGGAACAACGGCAACGGAACCTGGTCGACGATGCCGGCGACCATCCTCGGCACGCCCGTCGGTGGCAGCTACCTCGGACCGGGTTACATCGGCGACTTCGACGGGGACGGCAAGGACGACCGGGTGGTGGAGTTCTTCCAGAACGGGACGTTTGTCGACCTGCGGCTGCTCAAGGGCAGGGGCGGCGGTGTTTATGAGAACGACGGCACCGTGTTCATCGGTGGGGGCATCCAGGCGTCGCCGTACACGGCCCTGGACGGCAGCGGCGGCCTGACCGTCGACGCGGACCTGGACGGTGACATGGATCTCGTCACCCACGCGGTGTCGGGCACACCCTGGACCCACGTGTGGCTCAACGACGGGGCGGGTCACGCCACCCTCGGGAGTATCGTCAGCGGGTACGCGGCCGAGGCCATCGCCGATCTCGATCTTGACGGCAACCCGGACATGCTCGCCAGCGACGACAACACGCTGTTCGTGCTAGGTGGGCTGGGCGGGGGCGCGTTCGGAACACCGTTGGCGGTGGCCGAGTTCGTCATCAACGTCTCATTCCATGGATACCGGGACGACCTGGTGCTGCGGGACGTCACAGGGGACGGGCGGCCGGACCTCTTCGCCGTAAGGCGAGGGGGCTTCCTGGTCTATTACACCAGGCTCGTCCTCCTCAAGAAGAACGCGACCGGCATGGGCTTTTCGCTGATGTTCACCATCGGCCCAAACGAGGTCTTTCCTGACGGCACCGATCCTCAGGGCGTCGCCGCGCACCTGGCCGACGTGGACGGCGACGGTGACGACGACCTCCTCTGCGGTCCCACGCGCAGTTCGCAGGGCCGCGGCTGGATGATCGTCGAGAACGTGGGATCCGGCGCCAGCGCCGCGCCGGTCATGCAGGTGCTCAACGCCACCGCATTCGTCGACGTGGACGGGGACGGCGATGCGGACGCCATCGGACCGAACGAGCTCGTCAAGAGCCTCGCCATCGATTCCGGATCGCTGCATCAGTTCCAGGACGGACAGCCGGGCACCCAGGGGATCGCACCGACCCTCGGTGCCGTCGGTCCGTTCCGGGTCGGCTTCCCCCTGGAGGCGCGGGTGACCGGCGCTATGGGTGGGGCGCTCGGATTGCTGGTCCTCGGCGACGCGCCGGCGACGTTGAACATCCTCGGCGGCACCCAGTACATGAACACGACCTGGTCGACCCTGTTCACCTGCGGCGGCACGCCGGGCGCCGTGGGCGAAGGCTCGTGGACCTGGAACGTGGGGGCGCTGCCGCCGACCCTCGCAGGGGTCTCCTTTTACCTGCAAGTGGGCGTCGTAGATGCCCAAGGGCCGGGCGGCTGGGCGCGGACGAACCCCATCAAGGTCACCATCGGTCTCTGAAGCGCCGGCGGCGACACTGACACACCTTCCGGTCCACGCTCCTGACTTCGCCGGGGAGGCGATCCTTTTGAGCAGATGCCTGTTGGGTTTGGTGGGAGCCGGCTGCTGGCTCACGCTCGCTGACCTGGGGATGTAGCGCACCGAACGGCCGCTACACCGGCAGCTTGCCGATGCGATCCCGTAGGCACTCGAGGTCCACCATGCGGCCCTTGCGGGGGGCGGTGATGCGCCCCCTGTCCTTGAAGAGGAACGCCTTGATGAGGCCGTCCGGGGTGTTCATGTGGGCGAGAGCCATGGCGGCGTCTCGTCGGAGGTCCTCTGGCTTGGTGCCGTCGCAGTCGATCCGGTGCATGAGACGGTGGAAGCGGCTGTGGAGGGTGCGCGGGTTGACGGGGAAACCCTGGGGGCCCGGGATCAGAGGAGCGTAGGGCGCCAGTACGCCCGAAGTCTTGAGCTCGTTCAACAGGTCCACGAGGCGCGGGTGCAAGGGAACGTGACGCTGGCCCCGGCGCGTGGTGACGACGCCCTTGCGACGCTTCAGGTCGCGCCCCTCGAGCACCGCGATCTCGATCAGGCGCAGCCCCGCGAAGTAGACCAACCCGATCAACACGCGGTCGCACCACGGCAGCGCGACAGACGCACGCAGCACCCGCGGTGCTACCGGATCGCGCAGCAAGCGGCCGTCAGTCGAGAAACTTGCGATAGGCCGAGGTCCGTCGCCGACGGGCCTGCTCTCCCAACCCCTCCATGGCAAGGAACACATCCATCTGCGCCACGTGCTCCTCCCCCACCGACTCCGGCTCAATGTCGAGACACAACCCCAGCCGCATCACGTCCGTGCGGTAGTCACGCAGCGTGTAGAAGCTGTAGCCCCCGCGCGCCAGATCGTCTCCGAACGCCGAGACGGCGAGCGTCCAGGCCTGTTGGAACCGCGGTGCCTCGGGCGCTGCAGTGGGTAGCGCGGACGGAGCGACGGCGAGCAGCGAAGACGGCAGGGGCATGGTTCTCTCCCGGCACCACGAGGTCGTGGGGCAGTGGCAGGGATCCTGACCTCCTGCGACGGCGTGCCGGCCGCGAAAATCCTGAGCCGCGCACGCACCCGATGCGGGCGGTGGCGAGGAGGAATCGAATCAAGGCAAGAACTCCTTGGGTGACGCACG